>JABGWC010000258.1 GCA_018645765.1 Gammaproteobacteria bacterium
ACTTGCCAAAGTTTGGGATACGCCCGAACCAAGCGCTTCACCGGATGCCCCTGAGCCTGAAGCTGAAGCGCTGCCGCTGACCATGACCCGGCATGGCAAAGTACAAGGCACCATCAGCTATATGTCCCCAGAACAGCTGACCAACGAGACCGAAATCGACAGCCGTGCCGACATCTATAGCCTGGGCGCTGTACTCTATGAAGTCTTAACCGGACAAAATGCGGCCGTTGGTGAAACCATGGATGAACTTGCTCGGAGTGTTCGGTATGACACGCCGGGTTTGCCATCCCAAGTCGCACGCTTAAAAATCCCCAAGCTATTGGAAGATTTGACGATGCGTTGCTTGAAAAAAGAGCCCTCCGAGCGATTGGCCAATATGGAAGAAATGATTCGTTTGCTATCGCAGAACTGGCAGCTCAGTTAAGGGGCGTAATCTGCGCCAGCACAACCGTTATGTTGTCGGCGCCCCCCGCTTTTAGGGCGGCATCGATGAGCGCATCGGCCGCGAGCTTAAGGTTTCTGGCGTGCGCGCTTAAAATCGTTTCGATGGCTGCGTCCTGCACCATTCCTGTCAAGCCATCGGTAGTCAGTAGCATGATTTGATTTGGACTGAGTTGCACTGAACCACATACGGGTTCAAAAACCTGATTACCACCCAAGCTTTTGGTGAGGATATGCTGATCACCGTCTGCGGGAGTTAAGGCCGCATCGAGCTTACTTTCCCGGAGTGTGTGGTCGCGCGATAGCTGCGCAAGGCCGCTTTCGGTATCAAAGACATAGAGTCTTGAATCGCCAGCCCAACCGTACAGCAATTGGTCATCATCTGTTATCTGCCCGCAAACCAGCGTCGTGCGCATGCCATTGACCTGCGGGTGGTCCTTTTGATGCTGAATCAAAGCGTGATTACATTGCTTCATTGACTGAAAAAGGTCTTCTATGCTCGAAGGCCTTTGGGTTTGCAGGGCCGCTTCAAAAAAACCCGTGGTGAGTTCGGCGCATAATTTGCCTGATTGGTGGCCGCCCAAACCGTCCGCAACGGCCATGAAGCCAGCGCTTGGATTGGTATAAGCCGCATCCTGATTTTCTGCGCGAGTCAAACCCTGATGGGAGCGCGTTGAAATGTTTAAGGCGCTTTTGTGTTGTGCTGTCATGATAGAACCATCACCAGCAGGGCAACCTTGAAGGCCTCATAGCGTCGATAACCCTCACAGATTAAAGATCCATGGGACATCCTTTGAGTTAGGCCGCTGCAGATTTCCCACGAATTAATTTTCCAGGCAAGGCGCCAGTTGCTTTTCCTAGACGATAGGTCACGTCGCCGGCAACCATAGTCAGCTCGAGGCCTTCTGCGTTCTGTAGAAAGCGTTTCCCGCCGGCCGGTAGGTCGTGCACGATGTGTGGCGTTAAGAGCTTTAGCTGGTCCAGATCGATCACGTTGATATCGGCTTTCATGCCGACTTCAATGCGGCCTCGATCCGTCAGCGAATACAACTCGGCGGGTTGCTCGGTCAGCATTCGAATACCTTGGCTGAGTTCTATTTGAGCCTGTTGTTTAACCCATTTGGTGATGAGGTATAAGTTAGCACTGGCATCACAAATTGATCCGACGTGGGCGCCTCCGTCGCCTAACGCGGCAACGGTATGGGGGTGCTTGAGTAATTCAGCAATACCGCCTGCATAATTTGCGGCCGGGATATAAATTAAGTTGGTGCCGGCATTGCCCAGAAGATAGTCGTATAGCCAAGATTGGGGGTCTTCGCCAGCGGCGTCGGCTTGCGCTTGAACCGAATCATTCGGCTCGGGAAGGTACTCGATCGGGTCCACCATCGGATACATCTTGTCGTATTTGGTGTTGAAAATTTTGACAAATATATGGGGATTCTCGTTGTCCTCTTGGAGAATCCGGGCCTTGGTTAGGGGATCCTGCAAGTTTGCAATCTTTTCTGTGACGGGCAGATGGTCGAAGGCGGCATAGCTGGGCCTTCTGTAGAATGGGTTCATGGAGGAGGGCATCCCCATCATCATGCCAACGGGGCGAGACAAGACCTGGCCCCGGATGTCCAAACCACGGACTTGAGCAGCCTCAATCATCGCCAATTGTTCTCGCCAAAGCTCAGGCTGGTTGTCCAACTGCAACAACGTAAAGGTGCCCTTGGCGCCTGTTGCCTTGCAGGTGTCTTCTAAAATACTGAACTCATCTTGGGGGTCATCCCAGTCCGAGATGAGCTGAAAAACATGGCCTGCGTCTCCTTCGAGCATTTGGCCCAGTGCTTTGAGCTCTCGAGTCGCAGCCTTAAATGTGGGGATCAGTTTTCCATCGCTGCTGCGGTGCACCAAGGTGCGACTGGTAGAGAAGCCCACTGCGCCGGCTTTCATGCCTTCGGACAAAAGGGCTTGCATGGCTTGAATGTCGTCGTCCGTTGCGGGTTCTCGATTAACAGCCCGTTCACCCATAACAAATACGCGTAACGGGCCGTGCGGATACAGCGCCGCAATGTCGATATCGCGCGGCCTCTTGTCCAAGCTGTCGAGATATTCGGGAAAGCTTTCCCAATCCCAGGGCAGGCCTTCATTCATGGCCGTTTCCGGTATTTCTTCAACGCCCTCCATCAAATGAATCAACACCTCATGGTCTGTTTTTTTACAGGGCGCAAAGCCAACGCCACAGTTCCCCATGACAACGGTGGTCGTGCCCAGGTTGGCTGACGGCGCCATGTGCTGATCCCAAGTGGCTTGGCCATCATAGTGAGTGTGCACATCAATAAAGCCCGGCGTTACAATTTTCCCATTGGCATCCACCACTTCGGTAGCAGTGGCGTCGGCCAGTGCGCCGACCGCTGCGATTAGCCCATCTTTGATGCCAACGTCTACAAACTGGGGTTCAGCCCCGGTGCCATCAAAAACTTGGCCGTTTTTAATCAGCGTATCAAAGGTGGTCATGGGCTTCTCTTCTTGGTGTGGGACGCTTTAAATGTAGCGGTTAATGGTTCAGAAATCTAGCGGTGCAAGGCGAATGGCAATACTGACTTGCCTTTGCCTTTGCTCTAAACAGTGCCTGCTGAGCATTTTAGGCAATGCAAAGAGTCGACACGATCGAGCAGCCGTTCCTAATCTTTTAGTCGGATGAAGAGCGGCTGCTTGTCGCATTGCGGCGCGCCCTGCTGTGACGCTATTTTATCTATAAAACTCGCTCAGGTTGTTCAGACCGTTTAAACGAAGCGCGTTCAGCTGACGGTCACGGATCAAATGGATGGGTTGAAGTCTGGATAGCCAGTTAGGATCTCGTCGCCAATGGCCGCCTTTAAGGGCTCAAGCCAAGGTTCGAAATTCATCCAAGCCTCCAATCCAGATTGATAAATCGGCTGCCTCACTTGCTCAGAACTCGGTGTGCGAACACTGCGTTCGGTTTGATGAAAGTTCAGGCAAGCCGGATCGAACTCTAATGCGCAAAAATCCAGAATACGTCTGACTTGTTGCTCGAGGTTGAACACAACCGCCTCATGATGAACCGTTAGGACTTTTCCAGGGAGTACCTCGTGCCAGTGATTCATTAAGCGCATATAGTCTTGGTAGTAGCGTCCGATATCGGTGAGGCTGTAACTGAACTCTTGACCGCTGGCAAAGAGTTGTTTGAAGCCACTAAAGCAGCACGCCATCGGATGCCGCCGGGCATCGATAATCTTGGCGTTGGGTAAAATGAGCTGAATGAGTCCGATATGGCGGAAATTATTGGGCATCTTGTCGATGAAAAAAGGGGCATTCCCGCGGTGGATTTGAGTGTCCGCTAAGTATTTCTGCCCCATTGCCGCGAGTTCACTATCTGGAATCGTGGTCAGGCAAGCTGGGTATTGAGGCGCGTCTTGGACGCGCCGCCGGCCGTCGAGTTCGAAGGCAAAGGCTGCAATGTTGGGGAGCTCTTGAGTGCCATCAACCAGTGGGTGAGAGGCCAGGATTTGCTCAAGTAAGGTGGAGCCCGCGCGCGGTAGACCTAAAATAAATATAGGATCAGGTGCCGGGCAGCCATGGCTGGCACGCTGCTTGAACAACCTTTCAGAGCAAACACTGGTTTGCAGGGAAAGTCGCTTGCTGAGCAGTTCGCTATCGAAGCCGATTTGACCTTGCTTAAGGGTATTGCCCTGCTGATAAAAGCCAAACGCTTGTTCGAAATCTTTAGCGTCTTCAAAGTGTTTCCCAAGTGCAAAATTAAGATGGACGTGATCAACGGGCGATAAGTTCGGTTCGGCAATCGAGGCCAGCATCGCCTCGACCTCAAGGTCGCTGAATCGGTAGGTCTTGAGATTTGCAAGGCTCCAAAAGGCATCCCCGAATCCTGGTTTGTTTTCATAGGCGGCGCGGTAGGCTGCGATGGCCTGCTCTGTTTGATCGATGGTTTTAAGCGCATGCGCCTTGAGCAGATGGACCTGTGCGGGATCTGGAACCTTGGGGATCACCTGATCGTAGATCGCGATGGCCTCATCAAATCGGCCGATGGCGACGCATTGGTTGGCATAAGCGGTTTGATGACGCACATTGTTGGGTGCTTTTTCGATCAACTGCTCAGCTTGTGCAAACGAGGCTGCGTATTTTTGACGCTTATACAGCACGCCCATATAATCAAAACGAGCGAGATCATTGTCGGGTTCAAATCGAACCGCATTTTCCAGTAACACCTCGGCATCATCCAAAACTTCGGTTTGCACGCCGATGTGCGCTAAGAGGCGCATGCCTTCGACCTGTTTGGGGTGTCTCAGGAGGAACTGGCGGCAAAGTTGTTCTGCTTGCGCGAGGCGGCCTTCATTAATCCAATCTCGAACTTGCAAGAGGGCTTTGGGTAAGCCTTCTAGGTTCTGCGTCTGTGTTACCGCCTCGTCATAGATCGCAGGACGATAAGTCTTACTGGTCATCTCGATTAGGGCCCGCCAGCTGCCAAGCAGCGCATCGTTTAGCGTCACGGCGGTTCGAAATGAAGACAACGCCTTGTCCTGATCGTTCAAAGCTTTGAAGGTGTAGCCTATTTCTTGATAGCCGCGGGCAAAGCGCGGAAACCGGCCTAGGAGTGTTTCGAGCTCGTCTCGAGCGTCTGATAGTCGCGTCAAATAACGCAGGCAAACGCAGTAATAATAATGGGTTTCACGATCGTGGGGTGTGAGCTGAAGTTGTTGGAAAAGCAGTCGCTCAGCGCCGGAGATGTCTCCGGCGGCGAGCTGCTTCTTGGCTGTTTGAGTAGCCTCGGGAATTACATCGGTTTGGCGCATGGTTAGGTCGTCAGAATCAGCAAAGTTGCCGAGATTCTACCATGCGCCAGACCCATCAAGCTTAGTTGACGTCGTAAGAGACTCGCAGACCGATCGTTCTAGGCCGGTTCGTCGTCACACGTTCAATGAAGTCTTGACGATTGATGTGCAGTTGCGCGCGTTCATCGGTCAGATTGCTGACGAAGAGCTCAACACCCCAGCCATCGCTGTAGTTTTCAACACCAATTGACGCATCAACAATGCCATAACTGTCTTGCATCGTATTGGGCTCATCGGCCGTATCAACAATCGAGTTCAACGCTTCACCAGCATACTTGTAACCAAACTGCCAGTGGGCGCCAAGATCGTTACCGGCATCCCACTCGTAGCGCGCACGCATGCTCAGTTGTGTTTCTGGTGTGAGGGGCAACATTGAGCCTGCATCGGCAACAACAATATCGAAGGCCGGGTCAACGAAGACGAGCTCAGTATCGTTAAAGGATGCTGCCGCGTAGAGCGTCAGTTGATCGCTTACGGCCCAGATCAGATCGCCTTCAATCCCCATGATCTCAGCGTCGCCGCCGTTATCAACAAGGGTGAGGATCGAGATGTTCTGTGAATCAAACTGCGAGACCTGAATATCCTTCCAGTCGATTTTGTAGAGGGAGCCGTTGAACCGAAGTGCGCCATCCGCCAGAGTCGTTTTCCAACCCAATTCCATATTTTCTAACGAGTCAGACTCGAAGACATAAGGTAGGCAATAGCCGGGAAAGCCGCTTGCATTGCTATTAATGGCAACATCATTCCCGCAATTGGTCCCATCATCCCGAATATTCTGGTTCGCGGCGTTGTATTGGCCACCTTTTTGAGCTGCAGCTCGGTTGAACCCGGGCGGACGATAACCTTCGGACCAAGTCGCAAAGATTAAGGTATCCGAATTCTCAGGCTGCCAGGATGCGGTAAAACGCATGATGGTGTCGGTGACGTTCAGAGGCTGAAGCTCCGCAAAGTTGGTCTCATAGTCTCGACCACCGGTTCGTGCGGGCCGGATATCGTTAGTGGGATCGTTGTCATCAATAAAGAGGGGCCGATTGCCATAGCGCCAAGCACCATAGCCCGTAAAGCCATAATCAAGATCGTAGTATCGCGCGCCAACGGCGACCGAGAACGTGTCGGTTACATCCAAGGTGATTTCACCAAAGATGGCCGTTTGTTCTTCGGTTCGCGTGTTGTCATTTCGAAACTGAGAGGAGTCCGTTAACAGTCCCCGAGCATTCGCTTCGGAGTTATCGAAGGTGCCGCTTGTGCGAATATCGATGGGCGAAAAGCCCGCTTCCATCGGCGCTTGATAGTTGAAATCGCCAACGTGCAGGATTTCAAAGTCTTCGAAGAAGACGCCGCCCTGCATATTCAAACGACCATCCCAATTGGTTGCAATTCGAAGTTCATGTGTCCAGCGCGTATTTTCGTTTTCAATCCGTGCTGCATTGGCTGGTGTGCCGCATTCGATTACGCCGGCATCGCCGCCAATGGTTGGATCAAAGGTGTAAAAGGTGCTGGGATCGTAGTCGGTGTTGTAACCCGTGCCGAGACCATTGTAAAAGCCGCCTACAAGGTATTCACATTGGTAGCCCGAGATGAAGGCGCCAATATTGGTGTAGCCCGTGTAGTCGATATTAGCCGTGACATCACGATCTAAAAACGCACCGGTATAGACGAGGTCGAGATTACCGACACTCCCCTCTAAGGTCCAAGCTGTTTGGCTGAATTGATCGTCTAAGAAGTCATCGCTGAATCGAGATACTTCAAGATCGCCGATCGATGGATCGTAGTCGAAAACACCTTCAGTTGAGAGGCTTTGCGCCGTGTGCTGGACCATCAAGCTCCAATCATCGTTGATCAGGTATTTGATGCCGAGGCGAACGCCCGCATAGTGGGCATCGTTAAAGTCGTCCTCAATGAGCCCGGCATTATTCGCAATCGTCTTATGAACGGGGACAGTGAGGCCGTCAGCGCCGACGACATCGCCATTGGCAAAGACCGTACCAGCCGCGTAAGTCACGCTATCGCCAGGAAAGGTTGGGTTAATGGCATTGTCTGCTTGGAAAGTACCTGCCACGTTATCGATATAGCCGCCTTGACGATCGTTATAGAGCGCAACGCGTGCGGCAAGCTTGCCGGCAATGATCGGGAAGTTCAGCATGATCTCCGCTGAGTTGCTG
>JABGWC010000287.1 GCA_018645765.1 Gammaproteobacteria bacterium
ATTATGACGCGGACATTAAGAAGGGTGGCGATATCCTGCCAAGGTGGGGCGGCATTTCTCAGCCAGAAGACCAGGTTAGGCCGATCAGCGAATTCATTCGAGCGCGGCAAATCGCACGATTGTCCTATGTCGGATCCAACGAGGTGACCAAGGCGACCATTGAAGACAGTTTCAAACGCTTTATTCATCTTCTCGATAAGCACCTGACTGAACAGCCTTTTTTAATGGGAGAACGACCTGGCGCTTCTGACTTTGCGGTGTATGGTCAGTTAACGTGTTTGGCCTTGTTTGACCCGACGCCGCAGGCGATCATTCTCGCAGAATGCCCTCGGGTCTATGCTTGGGTTGAGACGGTTGAAGAATTGTCCGGCTATCTGGTTTCAGATTCCGACTGGTTGGATCTTGATAATCCGCCTGAAACGTTAAAAAGCATCCTCGCTGAAGTTGGGCGCATCTACGCGCCTTATCTAATGGGTAACGCAAAGGCCGTCATGGAGAAGGCGGACAAGCTTGAGATGGAATTGGATGGCAAACCCTGGGTGCAAAACCCGTTTGTTTATCAAGCCAAATGCTTGCAGTGGCTTCGTGAAGCCTATGCCGGCTTGCAGGTAGCTGATCGCAGTCGAGTGGACGGGGTTTTGAAAGACACTGGGGTAATGCAATTGTTTGAAGCCTAAGATTTTTCGGTGCATCGGAAAAAACATCTGAAAATATCGAAGGTTTTGGCGAGCGAACCAATGCGTAAGATAACGCGGGCTTCTGGGCAAAGCAGGATGTGTTCGATTATATCGAGATGTTTTATAACGCTCTGCGGCGGTATTAGGAACACAGTGCAATAGCGGGGACCGACTTCCCGGGCCTTTAATGTGTTTGCAGCCTGCGCGTTAATTGTCTATTACTAAGCTTCAGAAAAGGGGTTTCGCTATGAAGATCGGCATGATGCTCGGGTTTGAAGATTCAATAAAAACGATTACCAACATCGCCAGAGCTGCCGAAGGCGCCGGGATCAACGCGCTCTACACGGTCGATGCAGGAAGAAGTGCAACCATCACAGCGGCCGCCGTGATCAACGCAACCAGCAGGGCGCAGGTTGGCACCTATATTGTCAATGCATATGCCCGCGAGCCCTGGATGACGGGGCTTGAAGCACGGGACCTAAACGAGATCAGTGGCGGTCGGTTTATCCTCGGTGTCGGCACCGGCAATCTGCACTTTAACGATTACTATATGGGCATTGACTCCCGTAAAGCGAAAGCCAAGATGCGTGATTTTATGACGATCGTTCGCTTGGTGGTCAGTGGCCGCGCGGCGGAAAGAGTCCGCTACCAGGGTGATGTCCATCGCATTCGCTGGCGCGCAACGTGGAATCCCACCACGCCATCGTTACCGGTGTACCTATCGGCTTCTGGTCCCAATATGGTCCGGCTCGCGGGTGAGGTTTCAGACGGCGTTGGCATTGGGATTATGTCGTCGGTTGAGTTTGTGAGAGACGTTGTTCGACCGAATGCTCAGGCCGGTGCAGTCGCTGCGGGTCGAGATCCTCAGGCTTTACGCTTTCCAACGGCTGCAACAGTGAGCGTCAATCGCGATGTTGAGGCTGCGCGCAACGCGAGCAGAGCGGCTATCTGCAAATTATATCACCCGATTCCCCACCCCTATTACGACTCGCAATTACGACAAATGGGCTTTGCTGAATTTGCTGACCAGGCGAGTCGGTTAATGCCGGCTGGCAAGTTGCGTGAGGCGATGGCTTTGGTGCCGGATGAGGTGATTGATCGAATGACCATAACTGGTAATGTCGAACAATGTGCCAGGAGAATTCAGGCGTACGCTGGCGTGGCAGATGAACTCATTCTGGCCCGAACCGGACAACGCAACGATACTGGCACGATGGCTGACTATGAGGATTTGTTACAGCTGATCAGTACCTCGGCGCAGTAGGACTGCAGAATTTGGCCGACGCGGTTTGGGGTGGCTAGAGGACGTCTCGTAAAGTCGAGGCAGTTCAGGCGCCCCAATCGTGAAGCGGAAACAGATTGTGAGAAATCTGACCTTAAATGTTCAAGAAGGAGTAACCCATGCCTATTCAAGTCATCGTTCCGGAATCTGCACGCAAAACTTACAACAACTGGCATTTTGCACCAGCCGTACAACACGACGATCTGATTTTCTTCTCGGGTGTTGTCGGAAGTGGCGATTCAGCGGAGGACGAGTTTAGAAACGCGTGGACATCGCTGGGCGACACGCTCGACGCGGCCGGGGTTGGTTATCAAGACATAATCGA
>JABGWC010000144.1 GCA_018645765.1 Gammaproteobacteria bacterium
CACGACCTCGGTTTGCTCAGTGGCCGTATTCTGAATATCCCCTTCAATCACAACGTTCTCAGCGACAAACGTGTGTAATTGATTATTAAAGACCGCTGGATTCGGATTCAGCACCCCCAAAGACGTTAAATGACTGGCCCGGAAACCGGATTCCTCGAGGCATTCTCGGGCCGCCGACACAATCGGCGCTTCACCGGGGTCAACCATACCGCCTGGAATCTCAAGCGATAACGCGTCGCTCCCGTGACGATACTGACGGACAAAAACCACTTCTTGATCAGCCGTGATCGGCAGGACATTCACCCAATCGACCGTATCCAATACGAAAAAATCATGGGCATTGCTAGTTTTAGGGGAAATCGCAGTAACCTCTTGAACCTTCATGATTCGCAAATCATTGAGTACTTTTGTTGCAACGCGCGTCCAGGGTCGTATTGGCGCGCTCACCCGCCGAGCCCTCGAACCGGGACTGCCGCACCGTGAACGGCGATCGCCTCAGCACTGGCCAAAAACCCAATGACCGCGGCCAGGTGCTCGGGCGCGACCCACTGACCGAAGTCTGCGTCGGGCATATCCGATCTGTTTCTTGGCGTGTCGATGACCGCTGGCAGCACACAATTCACATTAACGCCCGCTTGTTTAACTTCTTCAGCAAGACTTTCAGTGAGCCGAATCGTGGCCGATTTCGACGCTAGATACGCTCCCATATGCGCCTGGCCTTGCGTCGCCGCAACAGCGCCAACGTTAACCACCTTGCCGCGGCCGGCTGCAACCATTGCTGGCACGATCTTTTGTGTCATATAAATGATCGATTTCGTATTGAGGTTAAATAAGAAATCCCAGGTCTCATCGAGTGTCTCAAACACGGTCTCACCCATTTGAAAGCCGCCCGCAATGTTACACAACACATCGACCGCGCCATGCGTTTGCAGCAGTCGCTCAGAGAAGGCAGCGCAATCGTCGCGGCTCGTCAAATCACAAACCGCCAGATGACAGTGCGGCCCAGGGCTTGGAAACGCCGTATCCAGCAGCGCTTGATTATAATCAACCGAGACCACCACAGCACCACGGGTTAAGAAATATTGCACTACGGCCTGGCCCAACACCCCCGCGCCTCCGGTTACCACTACCACTTGATCTTCAAACATTGAGAATTCCTTAAGCCTTGAATTGCACGATGCTAAAGGCTTTACTGTTGGAAGCCAACCCAAGAGACGAGCGCATCAATGGATCAGCCCGAAACAAAAAGAACCTTTTGCCGAGTTTGCGAACCCAGCTGTGGACTCATCGCGACCCTTGAGCACGGCGAAATAAAATCAATCAAGCCCGACAAGGAACACCCCGTCACCAAGGGTTTTGCCTGCCACAAAGGCTTGGCCGTTCTGGACATTCATAAAGACCCCGACCGTCTGCGCTGGCCATTACGGAAAAATGGGGACGGCTTCGAACGGATTTCCTGGAAGACAGCGGCGGCCACCGTGGGTGAGCAACTACGCGGCCTGCAGGCGCGCTATGGCAACAACGCCCTTGGGGTCTACTCTGGCAACCCATTGGCCTTTAACTCAACGGCGGGCCCTGCGATCAGTTCCTTTGTCAGCGCGATCGGCAGCCGGCGAAACTTCAGCTCCGGCACCCAGGACTGCGCGAACAAGTTTGCCGCCTCGGAAGCGATCTTCGGCTCCAGCACCATCCATCCTGTTCCGGATATCCAACAGACCGACTTACTGCTCATATTGGGCGCGAACCCACGCGTCTCACATATGAGTTTTGTCTCTATCGCGGATCCCGTGGCTGAACTCCGGGCCGCAAAAAAGCGCGGTGCTCGGCTCATCTTTGTAGACCCCAGGCAGAACGAATCGGTCACCGGGTTGGGCGAATTACGACAGGTCAAACCGGACTCAGATGTCTATTTGCTGAGCGCCATGCTCGCCCACTGCTTTCAGGAAGGCTTAATTGATCAGGCCGCGACCCGAGCCCATGGCGAAAACTTAGGCGCGCTCGAAGCCTTCGTTGGCCAATACCCGGCTGAACGCGTGGCCTCGGTGGTTGGCTTGACCGCGGGTGAGATTAAAGCCCTGGCATCCGATTTTGCAGCGGCCGATAAAGCCGCCATTTATATGTCGACGGGGGTCAATATGGGCCAGCAAGGCGCGGTCGCCTATTGGCTTATGTATATGTTGAGCTTGGTGACGGGCAATCTCGGTCGAGCCGGCGGTAATCGCTATGCCAATGGGTTTTACCCCGCAGCCAAAGCAGGCGCGACCCGCGGGCAACCTCCGCGTTATCAAGACTCTAACTTTGGTGAGCTCCGAACGGTGCGCGGATCCTTACCGGGGAATCTGATGGCGGACATGATCTTGGACGATCCTGATCCGATCCGGGGTCTGATCGTCATTTCGGGTAACCCGCTGTTATCCATCGGGAACAGTGCGCGCATGCAAGCGGCGCTTGAGCAACTCGAGTTCCTGGTGGTTATTGATATATATCCAAGCGCGACCAGCGACTTTGCGGACATCACCCTCCCCGCAACCGATATGTTTGAGCGGGCGGACATTAACCTTGCCGGGCTCGGCCTGCAGCACAAGCCCTTTGTCCAGTTCACCGAGGCACTGGTTGAACCCGGCTTTGAGCGCAAGCCGGAATGGGAAATCATGGCGCGCCTGGAGCAGGCTTATGTCAATGCGCCGGAAGACGATATCGATTTACCGAACCCTTTTGCCCGCTTGGATCATATGCTGGGCGCCTCAGACACCAGTATCACTGAGTTATCGACCGCTTTAATCCCTGTAAAAGTGCTGGAGACCAACGCGCCAGAAAGCTTATTTGAGTCCGTAATTCAAACCGACACCGGCCTGGTGGATTGTTGCCCCGAGACCATGATGGCGGCACGCGATCGGTGTGAAACCATTTTCAAGCGCTTAGCGGCAGAATCCACAAGCCAACTTAAGCTCATTAGCCGTCGAACGAACTACATGCTCAACAGTTGGTTTCATAACGTCGAGCAATTGAAACGGCCCAAGCATTTGGATAACCCGCTATACATTCACCCGAGTGATGCGCAGTCTCGTCAGCTCCAGGATGGCAGCACCGTCAAATTGTTCAACGAATTTGGCGCCCTCACCACCCGCATTGCGTTTGATGATTCCCTTCGACCGGGCGTTGTTGCCATGACCCATGGTTGGGGGAACCAGGGCCAGCGGATGAAAACTGCGGCAAAACATGCTGGGACCAACGCCAACGTGCTACTTCCCTCTGGGCCCGGCAGCTTCGAGCCCTTCAGCAATCAGTCTTTTATGACGGGTATTGCTGTCGACTTACAGGCCGCGCAACCATTAGCCGCTGTCGTTGCGCGGAAGGACACGCAGTAGATCGCGGCCATTGCGGATCTAGGTCCCCCACAATACCCCCACCCGCCCAGGTGTAGGGTGTGAGGCGTCAAGATACACAGATTTGCGCCCGGGGGCGGGGTCATGATGACCGTCACCGATGCGGGCAGCGCGGCAAAACCACTTCTTAGCGTCAATTCCGTAATACTGAAAATTAGGGGTATTCTCGATCGATGACTACGACTTCAAAGGCAATAATTTTCGGCGAGAAGGTTGAGCTTCTGGCTTTTTATGGTATAAAAGCGCGCTTATGAAACAACGATCCTTCAGCTTAGCAATGCCCTACCTTGACCGAATTGGTGTCTTCCTTTCGGCAACCTGCTTATTACACTGTTTGACGCTGCCTGTGATGCTCACCATCGCGCCCATGACCCAAACAGGCCTCTTAGATGAGCAGACCTTTCACCTGGTCTTATTGTGGTTCATTCTGCCCGTGAGCCTAATTGCGCTTGGCATTGGTTGTCGCCAGCACAAAGACCTTCTTATCCTACTGCTGGGCGGCACCGGACTCAGCCTTTTATTGTTTGCCGGTCTGGTTGGGCACAGCGTTTTAACCCCCACAACCGAGCGCGGCGTCACCATTGTTGCCGGCCTTATTTTGGCGGCAGCGCACCTGCGTAACTTTAAAATTTGTCGCGCCACGAATTGCGATCATGAGGATTCGACACACCACTAAGGCTGTGCATCAAGTGAATCATCAGCGACACGGTTGGGCCACCAACCTGAAGATGCGACCACCGAAAATTGAAATTGGCGCGTCCGCCCCCACGCTTCACCAGGTGATAGTTGGTTTTGTTTTGCAACGCAGACAAAGGCACCACAACGATCTCTGCAACCTCATCAGGATCCGCCCGATAGGACACGTCGGCATCTGCCATAAAGACATTGGCTTCGATCAGATAGCCGGCGTGGGTGAAGTAGGTCCCCAGGCAGCCGATATAGGTCAGCGCGCTGGGCAGCACATTGATTTCCTCAAAGGTTTCCCGCAGCGCTGTTTGTTGTAAGCCTTGATCTTCCGGCGCTTCTCGCCCGCCTGGAAAACAAAATTGTCCGCCAAAGCGGATCTTAGCGCTGCGCTTGGTTAGCACAATAGCCGGTTCCGCTTCATCTAAAATCACAATCGCAATCGATGAACGACCCGCCCGACCTTTGACATCGCTGGGCACAGCCGGCTCGAAATGCGGATTCACGAGTTCATCGTCCACGTGCCCCTTGCTTAGGGCCTGCACGATCTCGACGCGCGTCAATGCGCGCTCTGACCAGCTCAATTGCTGCGTTGCGACCGCGTCCGCTTGATCAGGGTTACGCATCAGCACGCCCGCTTTTCAGGATCATCAAGCGATCAAATGGGCTTTAAGATCCCGATAACCCACCAAGTAGATTCCCAAACTTTCGGCAAAATCGCGTAAGGATCGGTCCGAGAAAGCCTCATAGTCGGCGTGACGAGAGGCATGGGTATCCGCAATGGCTTCGAGCTCGGCGCCTGCAACCGCCGGATGAAACAATAAGTGGGTAAGCCCTGGCTGCACGCCTTGAATCAGATCGCGATAAAAATCATGCTTTGAGGCCTTTGGCACGAGCGTTTCGATGATAATGTCATCAAGGGTTGGCACTTGATCGGTATCAATCATCGCCAAAACCTGCAGAAACTCATCCGCCATATCCCCCTCGCCCAACGCTTGGAGCCGATCCCGGGTAATTCTTGGCAAAAAGGCAGGCACGCCGTATTCGTGAGCAAGCCGCAGATAACTGCCTAAAAACTTTGGATGCACTACAGAACCCATATGGGTATCAATATGTGTCACGTCGATCCCCGCCGCCAGCGCGCCATCGATTTGGGCCCGCATCTCGCCTTCTGCGGCAGCAACGGATACCTTGCGCACCGCATCTTCTCGGGTCGCCCACAAGTAGCCATCGGCATCGAGCAAGCCGGTTTCTGGATCGCGACTGCTGAGCGCCGGCCATCGATAGGTTGGATACTCCGCCGTGAGCGTTAAATGCACACCCAAATCCAGCTGTGGATTCGCTTTGGCCATCTGAACGGCCTCTTGAAACCAAGGCCCGTTCACCAAAATCGACGCGCAGGTCGCGGACCCTTCTGTTAGGCACGTAAGACTTGCTGCATTCGCCGCGTGACAAAACCCCATATCATCGATATGCAAAATTAAAACGCGGTCATCCGGGCCATATCCCATGCGCGCAAGAAAAGGGTTCATCTCAGACAAACCTCGCCGCGCCCGAGCCATCCACCATCACCGCCCGACCGCAGATTTCGGATTCGGTCATCGCGCCCCATTCTGCTGGATCTTCGATGTTCGCCCATACCCGTTCACCTGCTGGCGTTAAGCACACGAGGTGCCCCGCCTTTGGCCCTTCTGGGCCATACATCACGGTATATGACTCAACCGTTGCCGGCCCGTCATAGTCTTCCAGAACCGTACGGGTTGGCTCGGCATCCACCGCGTCCTGCACATCTGCAAACTGAAAATCTTGAGCTGGGGCGGTTCCACTATAAACCCCAAAGGCATGCTTGGTGAGGTAACCGCCATTGGCGGTAATCAGGCCGATTTCGCTTGGATGCAACCGGCTGAGCTCAACCATCTTGGCGATACTGTGCATGACGTAATTATTTAAAGGCCCACCGCCAAAGGTCAAACCACCCGTAATCGTCAGCGGTTTGGTGTCATCCAGCCCCAACTCGGCAACAGCGACCTGCACCGCCGATGGAAAGCAGCTGTAAACATCAACGCGGTCCAGTTGTGCAACCGTTACCCCTGCGAGCAAAAGGGCTTTGTTGCCGGCATGCCGGATCGCCGGCGACGAATGCAGGTTCGCACGATTCGAAACCGCGTAGGTGTCATGGGCGTTTGCACCCGACCAGGGATAAACCCACTGGCTTTCTGGAATACCCAGCGCCCGCGCTTTTTCAACGCTGGTCATCAGCAACGCCGCGCCCATATCCACTGCGCTGTTCGAGTTCATCAGTTTTGGATAGGGAAAGCTCACCATGCGATTGCTGGCGGACGCGGTTTTAATCTCCTCCGGGGAGACCTCTTTTTGAATCCAAGCGGTGGGATTCTGCGCCGCAACCGCACTGAAACCACTCCATAACTTGGCAATTCGATCGCGATGATCGGCAATCGACTCACCGCGCGCATGGCGAATCGCATTTTCAAACATCGGGTACATCTGGATGGGCTGCGCTACACCACGCGCCTTCTCGGCCTCACAAGACATCGGCACTTCTTCACCGAGCATTTTGTCGTAGGGGCCTTGGGTCTCGCGATAGGTCATCGTCTGACCCAGCTTTGCGAGCTTGGCTTGGGTATTGCCAACCTCGGCGCCCACGACCAGGGCAACCTCGATCTCGCCGGCCAAAATATCCAGTGCCGTTTGACTCACCAAGGCCTGCACCGAGTTACCACCAAAGGGCGTGCCAACCAGTTCTGGCTTATCAAGACCTAAGGCCTCGGCAAGATACCCCGCGGGCTGCTTATAACGCCAAATGCCCCGAACCACTCGAACACTATCGATGGCGGATAAAATATCGGAGGACTGACTGTCCACAGCAGCCGCTTTCGCCGCCGTGAGCATCAAATCAATAGGTTCTCTCACCGCATCAGGATCAAAGCCGCGCTCAAGGATTTGACTAACGCCAACTAAAACAGGAGTAAGGGGATTCATACAG
>JABGWC010000194.1 GCA_018645765.1 Gammaproteobacteria bacterium
CTGAGATGGTGGGTATTCGGAGTTTTGACAGTTCGCTGATTTCATAAAACAATCGGCCCGATTCTGCAAAGTGATCGATACCGCGCCGGATGGCGGCTTCAGGGTCCTCGCCCGAATCACCTCTTAAGTCCGCCCCCGCAGATTCAACCAGTTGAATGTAGGGCAGGCGGTTTTCCCGTGCAATTTCGAGCCCTCGCATCAATTTTTTCTGGTTAAAGTCGTTGAACGCGCCGGCCCGAACGGAGGGATCATGACCTAGGATTAGGCACTCTATGCCAGAGACCACGCCGATACCTACGATGAAGCCAGAGCCGACCGAAACATTGGAACGCCAACCGGCAAGCGGGCTTATTTCTAGGAAGGGGGCATCTTCGTCCAGGACCAACGCGATTCGTTCGCGCACCGGTTGCTTGTTCCGGGAACTCAAGCGATTCATTGCCTCGACGCCCCCACCGGCCTCGACCTCCGCATGAAGGTCTTCAAGTTGGGCAAGCATCGCCATCATGTCTTGGCTGTTTTTTTGAAACTGCTCCGATCGGCGGTCAACCTTCGTCTCTAAAGCGGCCATTGTTTCTCCTTTCACTTTTTTAGGTCTGCGGTTAGCCCCAGGTTTACATCGCTTTGGTGCATGCCGGATGGGGTCTACCCGCAGATTTGCTTCACCAGACAGTATCAAACTTCGCGCGCGAGGACATTGATTTTGGAAAACATTTAAGCGACCTTTGCGTTCGGCGGCAGCGGTGCTGGATTGGGTCATAATCGTTGGTCGTGATCTCGAGCCGCCAGCAAAAACGTGTGAACAGACCCGAGTACTTTGTTATGGTCGTGGGAGCCGGACTGGATCCAAGGCAAGGCCTGTATCAATATAGGGCCAAGGCAATGCGTATTGCCGGTAACGAACGAAAGAGGGAGCATAAAGGTATGCCGCATTGGCAAAATTGGTCCGGCAAGCAGCGCAGTAAAGTTGATGCGATTCACTTTGCCCGTAGTGTTGACGATATTGCCGCCGTTGTAACCCAGCTGTCAGAAACACCCGGAAAACGGTTGCGCGTTGCAGGGGCCGGCCACAGTCATGCGCCGCTCGTGGTGGGCGCGGATCAAGTGCTCGATATCTCGGGTTTGTCAGGGGTCATTGCAACCGATGTCGCCCATCAGCGCGCCAAGATTTGGGGCGGCACACCGATCTACATGCTTGGGAGAACACTTCATGATCAGGGCCTTGCGCTTCGCAATCAGGGTGATATTGATCGGCAATTTTTAGCCGGTGCCTGCGCGACCGGAACCCATGGATCCGGTAGTCAATTACAAAACTTGTCGGCATCGATTGAGTCCATGACGCTTGTTGATGGCGTAGGACAGGTTCGAGCGTGTTCTAAGGCAACACTCGGCGATGATTTTGAGGCCTTAAAGGTTGGATTGGGCGCCTTCGGTGTGGTGACCGAGATTGAGATCAATTTAAGGCCGGCCTTTAAGCTCCGTGAGCAAAGCAACGCGTTAAGTGGTGCTGAGGTGCTCGAAAATCTTGAGGCATTGCAGGCCGGTGGGGCGCGATTCGAATTCTTTTGGCAGCCGCGAAAAGATGCCGCGCTCGTCAAAACTCTCCAGGAAACCTCAGACCCGCCGGCTTATCCGATTGGCGAGGAGGGCGAGCGCTGTGGTTGGAACTTTGAAGTGTTGCCGAACCATCGACCGCATCTGCATACGGAAATGGAATATTCGGTCGCAGCAGAGGATGGCCCGAAGTGTTTCGCTGAAATCCGTGATTTGCTCTTGCATCGATTTACAGACGTGCAGTGGCCCGTGGAATATCGCACTTTGGCCCGCGACGACGGTTGGCTATCCAATGCGTTTGAACGCGAGACGGTCACGATTTCAGTTCATGAGGATGTGCGCAATGACGAGCGCGCTTATTACCAAGCGTGTGAAGCGGTCTTCAAAAAATACCAAGGGCGACCGCATTGGGGCAAAGTGCACTATGGGCAGGGCGCTGATTTCATGGCGCAGTATCC
>JABGWC010000316.1 GCA_018645765.1 Gammaproteobacteria bacterium
ATATTAGGCAATCGCGCCATTTATCACGATGGTTGGATCGCCAGCTGTTTTCATGGGCGCCTGCCCTGGATTCGGTTTGCGGGGTTCAAGTTTGATGGGCCCGAGGAAGTTTGGGAGTTGTACAATATTGCGGAAGATTTTTCGCAGTCCAATGATCTAGCGGACGTGTATCCGGAACGACTCGCTGCGCTCAAAGCGTTGTTTGATTCCGAAGCCGAGGCCATGGAGGTCTATCCGTTGCGAGATGCGTCGGCGCGGCGTGGCGGTGAGTATGCCGTGCCGCATTCCTTGGAGGGTCATGATCGTATTGTTTACAACCGTCATCATGTTCGAATGCCTGAGCATTCGGTGCTGAACTTAAAGAATGTCTCGCATCAAATATCAGCCAAGGTTGTACTTGATGACCCATGCAGCCAAGGGGTGATCGCGTGCCAGGGCGGCAATATGGCAGGCTGGAGCCTGTATCTCGATCAGACGGGCTGTCCAACCTATCTATACAACTGGTTTGGGCATGAATTGACGTTTGTTGCGTCAACAATCCCTTTGGACGCCGGTGCGTTTGAGATTACCCTGACCTATCATCATGACGGCGGCTTTGGCGCCGGTGGCGAGGCGGTGCTCGGTGTTAACGGCTTGACGGTCGCGTCGCATCGAATCCCCAGAACGGTTCCGGTGATTTATTCGATGAGCGGTGAAACCTTCGATGTTGGCCGCGATACCGGTTCTCCCGTCGGACCTTATCCGCATAACTTTGCGTTCACCGGTACGATTGAGTCGGTGACGCTCGAGCGGTTGAGTCAGGCTAGTGAGGCAACCAAAAAGGCCGAGCGCAAAGGACAGTTTCAAGCGAGCTTGAGCAGTCAGTAGCGCGCGGAGTGCGCGTCAACCAGATCCATCGATGCCGGCTGCGTCTCCCTATCACGCCATCGTTTTAGCGAATTGGCATCGCCGCCGCCTCAGTGATCCTGACCGAATGCGTCATCGCTTTGGGGATGGCGCGGCTTAGGCGAGTCAAGTCGTCGCAATCCTGTGTGGCGTTTGGTCATAAAACCGTCTCGGTCCTCGGGCTAGGAGACCAACTTGCTAGGAACCGCGCTCGTCCCGCATCGGGTGACTAGGTGTGCCGGAGGATCTCACCATCATTCATGAAAATGATTTCCTCCGCGATATTGGTGCCAAGATCGGCAATGCGTTCGATGTTTGATGAAATCGTTAGATGTGACACGGCCTCTGTTGTGATGCTCGGATTGTCGGTCATGGCTTTGATTAAGTCACGGTACGTCAGAGCGTGGAAGGCATCGACCTCGTTATCCATTTCCAGCACGGCGCGCGCAGCTTGGGTGTCTTTGTCGAGCAGTGCAGTAAGCGCCTGTGCGACCATTTTCAGACTACTGGGGCCCATCCACTCAAAGTGTAGGTCAACCGGTATTCGAGGCCGGTCATACAAAAACTCAATCCTTGCGCCAATGTTAACCGCTTGATCTGCGATACGTTCCAAATCGTTGTTCACCTTGAGCACCACAATCAAAAAGCGCAGGTCGGTTGCAACGGGTTGGTGTAGCGCGATAATTTTTAAACAGTTCTGCTCGATCGAGATTTCCATCTCGTTGATGCGTTTTTCGTTCTCCCCAATGCGGGCAACTTTTTCCAGATCAAAACTGCCGATAGCATCGATGGCGCATTGCACTGAATCGATGACCAGTTCGCCAAGGCTGGATAATTGAGATTCGAGCTCAGTCAGATCGCGGGCTAAGTGTGTTTTCAAGGGTGAACTCCTAGCCGAAACGGCCTGTAACGTATTCTTCTGTGCGTTGGTTTTCTGGGTTAGTGAAGAGGGTTTCGGTGGGTCCATATTCGATCAAAACCCCGTTTTCCATAAAAGCCGTAAAGTCCGACACGCGCGCGGCTTGCTGCATATTGTGGGTTACGATCACGATGGTTAGCTTTTCTTTCAGCTCGAACAAGAGGTCTTCAATGCGTGCGGTTGAAACCGGATCGAGCGCAGAGCACGGCTCATCCATCAAGAGCACCAAGGGATTCATCGCCAGGGCGCGCGCAATACACAATCGTTGTTGTTGGCCACCCGATAGGTTGAGCGCCGACTCGTGCAAGCGGTCTTTAACTTCATCCCAAAGGGCTGCCTGTTTCAGGGCTTGTTCGACCCGATCGTCCATATTGTCCTTTAAACCATTAATCGATGGTGCCCAGGCAACATTGTCGTAAATGGTTTTCGGGAACGGATTGGGCTTTTGAAAGACCATACCAATATTAAGTCGAACGGCGACGGGGTCAGTGTCCGGGGCATAGATGTTTTGGTCATTAAAAGAAATCTCCCCGGTCAGCGTGACGTGATCGATAAAATCATTCATCCGGTTAAAGCTCCGCAGCAGGGTGCTCTTGCCGCAGCCCGATGGGCCAATGATCGAGGTAATGCGATGCTGATAGATCGGTAGCGTGACAGATTTGACCGCGAGTTGATCACCGTACGCGATGCTAACGGTGCTCGCCTGCAATAGGACCTCAGTGGCTTGGGTCATGAAAATTCCTTACATAAACTTATTTTTACTGCCGCGATAGCGTATCCATACGGCGGTTGCATTCATGATGAGCAAGACCAACAGAAGAACGATGATGCCGGCTGACGCTAGTTCATGAAAGGCCTGCTGTGGACGAGAGGTCCAATTATAAATTTGGATCGGCAAGGCGGTGAACTCATCCATCGGACCCTCCGGCACAAAAGCAATATAAGTCAGCGCTCCGATCATAATCAGTGGTGCTGTTTCGCCAATCGCTCGACTCAATGCCAAAATGACGCCCGTTAAGATGCCCGGCATGGCCTGCGGTAAGACGTGGTCTCGGGTGACTTGCCATCGTGTCGCGCCAAGCGCGAACGCGACTTGCCTCAGAGAACTGGGCACCGCCTTGATTGCTTCTCGTGACGCAATAATGATCACCGGTAAGATCAGAAGGCTCATGGTCATAGCGCCTGCCAGCACGCTACGGTCTAGGCCGAGAAACCGAACAAAGATCGCAAGCCCGATGATGCCGTAAACGATAGAGGGTACACCCGCGAGGTTCGCAATGTTAATGGTGATGAAGGTTGAAACGCGACCCGGCTTGGCATATTCCTCAAGATACACGGCCGCCAATACGCCGATGGGTATGGCGATTGCGGCGGTCAAAGTGACGAGCCAAAGGGTCCCAGCAAGTCCCGCTAAAATACCCGCTTTTTCTGGGAATCGGGATGGGAAACTGGTGAGAAAGTCGAAGTTTAGCCAAGGCAGACCCAAGAGCGTGACTTCAAGAATGAGGATGCCCAAAATTGCAACGGCCAGGCAGGTCACGCTGAGACAGAAAAGCTTAAAGGCCGAAGCAATTCGGTGACGCTTTTTAAGACGTAGGGCTTGCACGTTCATTCGTAGACATCTCGATAGCGGTTCATGATGGCGTTAGCGATTAGATTTAAGATCAAAGTCATGGAAAAGAGGACAGCGCCGACGGCAAACAGCGTTTGATAACTGAGGGTGCCAG
>JABGWC010000248.1 GCA_018645765.1 Gammaproteobacteria bacterium
GATTTCAGTTCATGAGGATGTGCGCAATGACGAGCGCGCTTATTACCAAGCGTGTGAAGCGGTCTTCAAAAAATACCAAGGGCGACCGCATTGGGGCAAAGTGCACTATGGGCAGGGCGCTGATTTCATGGCGCAGTATCCTAGGTGGCTTGATTGGTGGCGTCTTCGAGACACGTTTGATCCATCCGGGTGCTTCCTCAACGATTTTTTGACGAGCGTTAGACCGCCACAGGCGCCTTAGCCATGACACAGGCCTGGGTTCGAGGTGGCTTTTTGCCCGCGCAGTTTAAGTCGGTCAGTCAGCAGTAAGCCTGCGAAGATGAAGAGCCTTACCCGAGGCGGACGGGTTACAACAAGACGATTGTCTTAACCTGTCCCGTGTTATGGTTTTATAACTTAGAAATTTAAGGAGTCGCTCCGTTGAGTTTACCTGTTTTATATGGGACCGCTGGCTCTCGCGCTTTTCGCTCTATTTGGGCTGCCGAGGAGATTAACCTCGCCTACGAGCATGTCCCAACGTCGTTTCGGGGCGATAACCAAACCGAGGCATATCTTCGAATCAATCCGAACGGCCGAATCCCTGCCTTGGTCGATGGTGATCTCACCTTGTTTGAATCGATGGCCATAAACCTCTACCTAGCGAAACATTATGGCCAACACCTGATTCCAGATGCCGATGGAGGGGAAGCGCGAACCCTGCAATGGTCAATTTGGGGAATTAGCGAAATCGAGCCGCTGCAAATGCAAATCGTGATCCAACAATTTTTTACGCCTGAAGGGCAGCGCGATGCAGGCGTTATAGAACGTGCTAAGAAGGATTTAAGCCGGCCGCTCAACGTGCTCAATGCAACGTTATCCACCCAGGCCTATTTGCTCGGCGATGACTTTACCTTGGCTGACCTGAATTTATCGGGTGTCATGGATTTGCTGAAGATGCTTGAGTTTGATTTTAGTGATTGGCCGGCGGTCAAGGATTGGTTGGCGACCTGTTATGGGCGAGAAAGTTATGCGCGGGCGAAAAACGTAGGCGCTTAGTCGGCGCGCCTTAACACCGAGTCATTCCTAGGCCGCCGCAATGATTTAAATTAACCGCCGGTCGGGTCTGTGAGTCCGTCTGCGGTTAAAAGCAATTAAGCGATGGACCTCGGCGGGGTTACCTGTCACGAAAGGTTATAAAAAGGAGAATTCTATGAATGCAATTCCGGGCGATAATCAGTTTCCAACCTGTCATCGCGGTCTCGAGAACCTCGATGAAGAACATGATTACTGGATTGATGAGGTTGACGGTGCTCTACCCGAGGACCTGCAAGGCACTTTTTTTAGGAACGGTCCAGGCCGCCAAAGAATTGGTGAGACACCTTATGGTCACTGGTTTGATGGCGATGGCATGATCTGCGCATTTACATTTGATGCCGGGCGGGTGCATTTTAAGAATCGTTATGTTCGAACACCTAAGTATTTGGCAGAAACGGCCCAGCAGGCAATTTGTTACCGAGGCTTTGGGACTCAAATCCCGGGCGGTCTGCGCAAGAACTTGTTAAAAATGCCCGCTAATCCCGCCAACACCAGTCTGATTCACCATGGTGGCCATCTGCTTGCGCTAAACGAAGGCGGCCGGCCCTGGGCTGTTGACCCAGAGTCCCTCAACACCTTGGGCGAATTTTCCTACGATGGTGGCCTGACGCCGGGCCAAGTGTTTAGTGCGCATGGCAAGATTCATAACCGGTCGGGTGATTACATTAATTTTGGCGCTGGGGTGTCCGGGTTTGGCTTGAAAGGCCCAAAACCGTGTTTGAATTTATATCGGATTAATCCTCAGGGCGCGCTGTTCCAAAAGGCGCAGCTGCCATTGGATTCCTTTCCGTTTTGCCACGACTTCGCCATGAGTGACCGTTATGCCATATTTTTCTTAGGCTCGATCGTGTTTGGCAACATGTTGCCTGTGGTGTTGGGCACAAGAACCATTTCGGATCAAGTGAACTTTGATCCCTCAATTGCCATGCGCATTTTGGTATTGGACCTTGAGACCTTTGAGTTGGTCCGGTCGTTCGAGACAGACCCTGGTGCCATGATACATTTTGGCAACGCTTTTGAAGCCGGCGATGAAGTCATTGTGGATGGCATGTTTCAAGATAATTTTGCCGCCAACGACACCTTAAGCGATGTCTTTAATCCGGATGGCCGGTTTGGCGGTGGTCATTATTATCGATATTTTTTGAATTTGAAGACCGGCGCGGCGCGAGCAGAAAAGGTGGTGGAGACTGAGTCAGAATTCCCGACATTTAACCCAAGCGTTGCCGGTGTGCGCCATCGCTACACCTACACAGCCTGCTCTATTGATAATGGCGCAGACAGCTTTTTTAATGGCATCGCGAAGGTCGATTTTGAGGGCAATGCCGATACGCTTGCCTTGCCGCAAGGCTATTACGGGTCCGAGCCGGTGTTTGCCCCCAGCACGCAAGCGCGATCGGAAGATCATGGCTATCTATTAGAGGTGGTTTACAACGGGTTCGATCATGTCAGTGAGCTGCAGATCCATCGCGCAGAAAACATTACAGATTGTGTTTGCCGATTGCGATTGCGTCATCATGTGCCTCATCAATTCCATGGTTTGTTTTCAAATACTGTGTTTGATCACGGGGCTCGTTCGGCGCCCCTTTAAATCTAGGGTTGAAATGCAGCGTTTGGCAGGGGTGATATTGCCGAGCGTGACGCTCAGGGTGGTTTTCCTCAGCGCGGCCAGCTTAGCAAGACAAGAATAAATCAAACCGGGTACGGTTGATGACGATAGCCGGTTTGATCACAGATTGTTTTGGGATGGAATGGGTTGTTCACCTCGCAGGGTTGCGCGATAGCCAAGGCGTATTTCGGGATGATAGTCGAAGGCAGCATGGTGCTGGACCGATCGGTTGTCCCAGAAAACAACTGTATTAGGCCGCCACTGAACTCGACAATGCGTTTTAACCGTGTACGCAATATGGTCATACAGCAGTTTCAGCAGGCTTTGGCTCTCACGCGGCGCTAGCCCGTTGATGCGTGTTACGAAGCCGTCATTGACATAAAGCGATTTCTTACCGTTGATGGGATGGACTCGTACGACCGGGTGATCGGAAGTCTCTAGCGCATCGAAGGCTTGTGCACCGCTTAAAAACAGATAGTGGCCGCGGGGTTCGTGACGGGCGGTTAGGGGCTGAAGAAAGGCCTTCAGAGGATCTGATAACAATTCGAAGGCTTGGGACATATCCGCAAACAAGGTATCACCCCCGCTTTCGGGGACAGTCGCCATTTTCAGAATGGATAAGCTGGGGGGCCGAGACTCGCTTGAAACGTCAGAATGCCAGCCTTCGCCTGCAGCCTCACGGGTCTTGGGTCCTGAGGCAATGGTAATCAGCTCCTCAGGAATGCCGTTTGAATTGAGCGGAAAGGTCAGGGGCTCCCCAAGCCGATGCGCGAGCGCCGCATGTTCTGAAGGCGTGAGCGTTTGATCACGAAAGACTAAGACGCCTCGGTTTGCACTCAGCGTCAAAAGCTCTGAAATCTCAAGTTCTGAGCAGTCTGCCAACTGAAAATCTGATGTTATCTCGGAACCAAATCGTGGCGTAATAGGCTTGGTGCTTAACATAGCAAACTCGGTTTTCTAACTGACCAAGCAGTCTGGCACAGCGCCTCCACGACACCAAGTCTCCTTATCATGGACGCTCTTTGGATCAAGTGACGAGCATCGGCTCATGCGTCTTGTTTCCGTACGCCGGCTAACTCAAAAAACCCTCAACCGCTGTAATATAGGCCTCAAATTGCTCACGACGAAGATTGTGCCCGGCACCGATTATTTGCGTGCATTGGAAACACGGGTTGAGCGACAGGATTTGATCCACGACTTTTTGTTGGACAATGCCGTCGCTGGTTTCATCGGCGTATAGCAGTAGAGCCGGGCAGTTTATGGTTTGGATGAGCGTTTGCCAGGGGCTTCGGGTCAGGCCCTTAAGGGCAAGTTCATCGACTTCGCGTTTAGATTGCACCCAGTTTGGAAAATCATCCAAAGACCATTGGGGATGTTGTGCTCGGCCCATCGCGAGCAATTGATCGTCGCTCAGGCGAGCGATCATCTCTAGATATTTTGCAAAGCCTTTAGCCCGTTTGCGCATGCCTTTTGTCTTTTGGGTATCGTCCTCATCAGACCATGCGGGATCTTCTAGAATAATCCTGGCAACGAGATGCGGGTGATCTGCGGCAAGAGCGGCGACTGTGCCCGCGCCCATTGAGTGACCCACAGCGATAATCGGCGCAAGCTTCAGTGTTGTGATGACGTCCGCTAAGTCTTGGGCCATATCCTCCGCTGAAACCATGCCCCGGCTGGACTGGCCGTGGTTGCGCGCATCTAAAAGGTAGATATCGAATTGATCCGTGAACCTTAGCGCAACCCTGTGCCAACACAGGCCGTTGTCGCTGAAGCCGTGGCAAAAAACCAAAGCGGGTTTGCCCGCATTACCATTGCCATGATAGTGAAGGACGTGATCACTGAAGTGCAGGTCATGGGCTTGCCAGTGCATTGTTGATGTCCAGATAATTTGGGGGCTTCAGCATACCGCGCTCCGGCGCTTTGGCTCAAAAAAATTTTTTGCAAGGCGCAATGTTGGATGAAGTCAAAGGGCAGCGAAGCGGGAATCAGTCCTTATTGTTCGGTTTGTTTAAAGCCGACCACATTGGCATGATGTCAGACGCAATGAAAAAAACAGACCTTGGAGGGGCAGCTTATTGGATAATCAAACACGCCCAGGTCGGCTTGGAAATCCTGAGACGACGTTGCTCACTGATACGCGGTTGGATCCTAGAATCCGGACTGTTCTTGAAGTCGCTGGCGATCCGTTTTCCGGCGTTGTGGCGCCGAGTGGGGTGGCCAGCTACGAGACCTGTTTGGAATACTGCGCGGCTTTCGAGCGTATCGCGGCCGACGGGCATCCCATTGCAGACGCTGCAATGCCCAATTTTGAAACCGTAACAAGTCGAGTTGAGTACATTACCGGTAGGGATGGTAATCAAGTCAAGCTACTCATTCATGAACCAAAAACGCGATCTGGACCGTTACCTTGTATTGTCCATTTTCATGGCGGTGGCATGGTGCTGATGACGGCTGAGGATCCAGGGTTTCGACGCTGGCGCTGTGCATTAGCTGAATCTGGAATGGTGGTGATCGGGGTTGAGTTTCGGAACGGTGGGGGCCGTTTGGGTGACCACCCGTTCCCAGCTGGATTAAACGATTGCGCCAGTGCGGTTCAATGGGCGGATGCAAGTCGGGCGGCGTTAGGACTGAATACCGTCGTAGTATCGGGTGAGTCTGGGGGCGGTAATTTAGCCCTTGCTGTCGCGCTCAAGGCAAAGCAAGAAGGTTGGATTGCGTCAATTGACGGCGTTTACGCTATGTGCCCTTATATTAGTGGGGCCTACGGGGCACCGCCCGCCGACCTGGTGTCTTTGGTTGAAAACGATGGCTACACCCTAGATTGTCAGATGATGGCTGCGATGGTTCGCGTTTACAATCCGAACGGTAGCGAGGCAAACAACCCCTTGGCGTGGCCCTACCAGGTGACGGTTTCCGAACTAGAAGGATTGCCCCCCCATATGATTTCCGTGAATGAGCTTGATCCGTTGCGCGATGAAGGGCTTGCGTACTATCGGATGCTTTGTCGTGCAGGGGTTCCCGTGGTTGGCCGAACAGTGCATGGCACTCAGCATGCAGGCGATTTAGGTTTTCCGGACATCACGCCTGAGATTTACGAGGAAACGAAGCGGTCGCTAATCGGCTTTGCGGTAAGTCTCTCATTGAAATAGCGCGGGTTGGGTCGGTGCAAGTTTGGCTAGGGGCAATTTCAGGTTAAGCCTTGGTATTGGTCATCAGAATGATGAAGCTGACTGCTGCGCAAGCTTCAGAATTCGAAACAGAACGGTCTAAGCACCGGGGCTGAGATCTAATTCTTCAGATAAGGCGCAAATCAGTGCGAGGTTGCATTGAGTGGGCGATCTAACACAAGCGGTTAGACCGGCAGGATCAGTTTGGGCCCGCGCTAGCCGGTGACGCGGGGCAGGTCCGCCCATATTGCCTCTACCCACGCGCGAAGGATGAGCGCCTCCTCCCAACGATCGCAGAGTTCCTGCTGATGCTGGTCGGTAATGGCATAAGGGGGTGGGCCGAGTTCGACGAGGAAACGCAAGGTTGCATCCTCGGTCTGCCGGGCTGACCACGCACTGATACCTGCTTGCCACCAGGACTTAAATTGTGTCACCCAGACCTGATGCTGGGGGAATTGGACCGAAATCTGAATTTGCTCGTTATTTGAAATCCTGCCTTGAAATGAATCGGAGCGGTCTAGAATACGCTCAAAATAGGCGTCCTGAATTGAGGTGAGTGGCAGGCTAATTTCGCGGTCAACGACAAAGTGAGACAGGTCAGCGCAAAGACGAAGCTCTGGGACGGCTTGTAAAATTTCGAGCGTTGCAAACAAGTCGTTTAAAGTGGCGTTACGATGGGTTTCGAATAAAACTTGAAAATCGTAGGCCGCCGCGACCTTAATCCAATGCGTAATGACGGGGATCGTCTCCGAGACCGTCAGCGGCATCACACCCCCGATAATGTTGACTTGCTTCGCTTGTAATTCTGATGCCATATCCAGTAGAGGGGTGAGTTCATCCATCGTATTAGGGAATGCGTTGACCATGCAGCTGAGTTGATGGTCTTTGAAGAGCGGTGCGAGCGCCAAGGCATCGTTAATTTCTTCGACATTCGGGTCGATGCAGACGCCCTCGTAGCCGGCTGCCTTGATCCGTTGAAAGTGCTCAGCGGCGGGCGCCTCCGGGACCCCTGGTGCGCGCTGTTCCATTGCCCATAGCGATTGATAAATTTCGAGTCTTTGGGGCATCTGGTTTAAAATGACGTTAGGAATGAGGCGGCGTTTCCGCCGGTTAAGCGCGCTTCTTGAGCGGCTTTTAAGAACGCTTTACCTGACACGGATTTAATGCCGGGTGCGTCGTGAAAAATCCGATAAGCTCGATAACGATGGTACATCTTAAGCTGGGGCCACAGCCGAATGACAGTGTTTGGATCATCGCCAAAGCGTTGCTTGTGCAAGCTGGGTAATTCATACCAAGGCGCAGTGGGCTTCGCATGGTGGGCATTGTGGTAGCCGAAATTTAAAATGAGCCAGTTCACCCAGGGATAGCGCCAAGACAGAATGGGGCTGAACGTGTGTTCTTGCTCCCACACTAAATCGCCCTTATGTTCGGAAACGTCATCCGTAAACAGGTTGAGATGATAGGGGTAGTCGTGCTCGAGACCGTCGACAAATCGAAGCACAATAATCATCATCATATAAGCAAGACAATAGCCCAAAAGCGCGATTGGAGCAGTCCAACCAATGATGATGAGCAATCCGCCCCGGATAACAATGACGAGGGTATTCCGCCCCATTTGATCTCGCCGCTTTGGAATTACGAAAGCGGTGAGCACCATGATCGAATGCATCAAGATGTCGTGCGCAGGAATATAAAACCATTCTAGAAAAATGGTTGCCCGATACACCGCGGGATGCTTTTTAAAAAACGCTTCGTAATCGAACCAAACCACATCATCGTTATCGACATGGTGTCTGAAGTGTTTGTATCGAATATCTTCAAACTTGCCATAGCAGGATCCGCAGATCCAGCCCAACGTTTTTCCAAGCTGCGCATTGTGCTGGTTCTTCTTGAACACCGTGTTGTGCGCGCAGTCATGAACCAGGTACGCCGCAATGATCATCCCGTGGCCCAGCAGAAGAGCGCTGGGGAGGAGGCCCCACCAACTTGTGGTTAGAAGCAGCCACCAACCAGCGCAATAAGCGCCGAAGACGTAGAGCAGTGCAGTGCTATGCCAGAGCCGGCCTTTAGGTGACTTGAAAGTCCAGATCGTCATGAAAAGCCTATTGGAACGTGATGAATAAAAGGGCCAGGAAATCAACGCTTACCCGTATGGCCCTAAGTATACAACGTCTTTGGAAGATAAAAAGTCAGCTGCGAAGCCGTCGAGGACTAACGATTCAGGGATGCAATCGCATAGATTCTGTGCGCGGGCGTTCGATTTAAGGGCTATTTTTCGGTTAAAGAAGTTGGCACGGCGCCATTATATTAGGGCCCGCCTGAGAGGCGTTTCAGGCGGGCTGAGCTTTGGCTTCTGCGCTGTCATAAAGGGCCGATTGGTGCTTGGCGCGCCTCTGCTGAGTGATGGTTTGAGTCCCAACAAAACCGTTTGGCCTGAGTGATATTTCTGATAGATTGTTGAGTGAGGTATCGCTGTTCTTTTATAAAAAAAATAAAAAAAGGAAATCGCAATGAACTCAAACCAAATCTTAACCAGTCTGTCTCTAATTGCTGCCTTGGCTGCAACCATTGTCCCCGATGTGATGCCATACTGGCCTTTGGCCTTGATCGCGCTAGGACTCGTTAACGGCTTTATCAACCCGATGGCCGATGCGACCATGCGCATGGCCTATACCGTCGCAGCCGTTGCCATTCCGACGATTGCGAATGGACTCGATGCCATACCTCTGGTCGGTATGCCCCTCAATACGATGATCGATAATATGATGATCTCCGTCGGTGGCATGGTGATTGCCAATTTTGTACTAGTGGTGATTAATCAAGTCAAAGGTTCAGATTAGGCGCTGCTGATTTAAAGGCGATGTGGCCGCCTTTTGGCGGCGTCGGGGCTTACATCTTGGGTTTTCGATGCTACCAAAGGGCGGCGGTTTTGATTCGCATCACCCTCAGCTTGAGCGGCTGCGGTGTTGTGCAGGTCACGGCAGGTACCCCCCCCATTTTACGTTATTTTCACCGATTTAATAATCGACCTGAGCAACCTCAGTGACGCCGTCCTACGCCTTAAGGCAACGTCTAATTAGCGGCCTGCGCCAGAGCAGCGACTGCTCGACGGTGGGTTTAGTCTTAAATTTAATCCAGCTTTGAGGCTTGCCACGCGTTGAGGGCGTCACGGGCTGAGGATTCGTTGGCAAAAACCTGGGTTGTTTTAGCAGCCAGTTCAAGGACGTAACCGTTCGGATCTCTGAAATAGATTGACTCAATGAAGCCATGGTCGGTAATGCCTCGCGTTTCAATACCCATTCGGCGGCCCGATTCAAATCTTTCGAACAGCACATCTCTTGAGACTTCGAGTGCGATGTGGAGGTCAAAATCATGTTGTATTTTAAAGTCGAAGGGTTGTTCAGGCGCTTCAAAAAAAGCCAGTGAGCTGCCATCTTCAAGCGCATAAAATGTGTGGAGCACCTGGGCTTGATTGCCCGTCGCCGTCGTTGTGATTTCAAAGGCATGAGTGAGGGGTAGCCCTAAAAAATCTTCATAGAACTGGCGGGTTTCTTCACTATCGCGGCAGCGATAGGCCGCATGATGCAGCTTTTGAATCATGCGGCGCCGCCCTCTGTTCGGGCACGTTTGAAGTCGGGAGATCTTTTTTCGATGAAGGCATTGATCGCTTCTTTATGTTCTGGGCTGTCGTAACAAATTTGAAGGGCTTTTAGCTCCCTTGTTTGAATCTCGGTGACATCAGTGGCTGCAACATTTTGGGTGATCAGCGTTTTAACCATGCGCAAGGCTTGCTGCGGATTATTGCCCATAGCCTGAGCAAGCGCTTCGGCGCGGGTCAACAATTGGGCGGCATCCTCAACCATTTCGTCGACGAGGCCAATGGTCAAAGCGCGCTCTGCCGAAATGGTTTCGCCGGTCAGCATGAGCCGGTTGGCTTGGCCGAAACCCGTTCGTGCGGCAATGTAGAAGGAACTGGCCAATTCTGGCACCAACCCCATCTTAATAAAGCGCGCGCTGAACTTCGCTTCCGGTGCCGCGATAATGTAGTCGAAAGGTAATATTTGGGTCAGACCGACCCCAACCGCGGCGCCATTAACCGCAGCGATCATTGGTTTTGATGCGCGCACTAAGTCAACCCAATTACCGGGTCGTTCGGTGTTGTCTGAGGTGCTTGAGTCGCCGTCTGCCTGTGCCTGAAATAGATCAATGATATCTGCCCCAGCACAAAATCCGCGCCCCGCGCCGGTCATGACCATCGCGATGACCTCGTCTTGGTCATTGCCCGAGCTGATAGCATGGTGCAGTTCTCGGCCCATTTGGTAGGTCCACGCATTCAGGCGTTCTTCCCGGTTCAACGTGATAATCAGAACCCCGTCGCGATTGCTGACTGTAATGGTTTCATAGTGCATAACGTCTGTCTCCAGAAAGGTGAGTTAAGCAAGTGTAGCCAGCGCCATTGTTTGAGAAAAGGTCTTTACTGTCCCATCAGCATGCGCTGAAACTGCGCGGTGGTCGTTGGTTTTAAATTCCGATGCGTCAAATAGTCAACGTGGGTTGATGGCCTGCTGGGATCATATTGAATACTCCAAAGCGGCGCGATTTCATTGATGTTCATTGAGTAACGCACATCGATGATGGTGTTCGGTTGGTTTACGCTTAACGCGAGATAGTCATTCGAAAACCAGCGGAAGCGTTCAAAGTCTTGAAGCGTTTGACTATTTGGGGGAAGGTTTTCCGCTGCCCACTGGCTATCCAGTTTCGAGATGTGAGTTCCCGGGTAGACTTTGGTTTGAATGCCGGTACGGACGCCATCGACGAAAAATTGCCCTTCGTATTCATAAACGATCTTCCACAGCAGAAGTTGCGCGAAACCCGGTTTAGCATCGAGCCTGGTCGGGGCGTGGCCGCGGGCCTTGGCGATTTCATAGCCAGCGGTCTCGGCCCGTTGACGCTGAATTTCCCCGGCGCCAAGGTAGGCAAATAACCAAATCAAACCGATTCGAGGCCAAGCATTGACGCGCTTTGCGCGAACCCCGAGCACGACCGTTATGAGTAAAGGGAGGGTAAACAGTGGGTCGACAATCGAAATGACATTCCAGGCCACACGATCATCTGTAAAAGGCCACAACAGTTGGGTTCCGTAGGTGGTACAGGCGTCGAGCAATCCATGGCTTAGATAGCCCAAAAAACAGGCCGTTAAGAGTTCTTTCGGCTGCAGGCTGCGTTTTAAAAAGGGCCACAAACACAGAGCAACGATGAGCGCGCCGATCGGTACAAAAATGAGCGAATGGGTAAATTGTCGATGGTATTCTAAAAATAAGAGCGGATCAGTGCTCGATGAGATAAAGACATCTAAATCCGCCGCCACGCCGGCGAGGGCGCCAGCGATTAGGGTTGGTTTTAACTTGTGCTTTGGCGCAAGGCTCGCCGCCCACAGAGCGCCAACAATGCCTTGAGATATAGGATCCATTGGGCAATAGTACAGGAGTTCAGAGGGATCGTCCTTTGACGAATGAACAATATGAGGTGTCTGTGCTGTCAGTCTGTATCGATTTTAAAAGCCCCTACGCGTTTGTCGCGCACGAGTTGATCTGGCAATTAGAAGTTCGCTCCGGGTTTTTAGTTAATTGGTTGCCGCTGACCTTGAATATAGGCAGCTTTTTGGGCCGTGCAGAAAAACGCGATGACGGCCAAGTCGTCGACAGTAATCGAACGCCGAAGCAATGGTCCGTGGTGAAAGCGGCTTATCGTGAGGCGCGCTGTTATGCCGAAAATCAAGGTCGCGTGCTCCGCGGCCCCCTCAAAATATGGGACTCCTCGAAGGCAGGGATTGCTCTGATTTGGGCGCAAAATCATGCGGATACGCGCGCCCAGCTAAAAGACTTTATGACGGATGTGTTTGACCGATTTTGGCAACGCGACTGCGATATTGAAGACCTTGATATTCTCAATACAGCCCTGTTGAACGCGGGTATTCAAAGCGCGGGCTTTATCGA
>JABGWC010000309.1 GCA_018645765.1 Gammaproteobacteria bacterium
CTGCTCCCGCCGAGCAATTGGGTCTGGTTATAGCGCGCAGGAGTAGTCAATGGTCATGACCCGCCCGCCGCAGTTCATTGCCGCATTGTTGTCAGGCCGGTCTCCGGGCTTACGAGCGTCGTGCGAACACGTTTGCACTGCAACCTTCCCATGCTCTTGAGCACAGTGGTATTAAGCAGCGCACCTCGCTTACCGTTGCGGGGGCAGCACCGGAATTGAATCAATTCTCACCGGTTTCCCGTTTCATTTTAGGGTTTTAAGCTAAAACACCTGACGAAATGAAGTGACGAGAGGTTAGCCGGTTCCTTGTGATGGCGTCAAGAATTGATCAATAATTGTGTTAAAAATACGCGCCGAGATTAAAGCCGTGCGCCTGAAGGGAATGATTAGAAAAAGGTTTTCTTGTGCTGGTGCGAGCTGTTGTTTGGGCCTTTTGCTTGCCTTTGTTACCGGTCTGTTGGCTCCAGTTGAAGCTGATTCGGCGACAACCTCCAAAAATCGATGGGGTAACGTTACTGGGTGCTTGGCCGGATAATGTATCAACGTCTAGTGTCGCGCGTCGAGTATTGGGCCTTGGGGATCAGGCCATTGTGCCCGGGGATAGCCTTAACTCTGGTCAAGGTATAACGGCCTATTGCACAGAATCTTTAATCGGCCAAGCTGACCGCGAAACCACGTGGCAAGTGGCAGGACAGGCGGGCGCCACCGCTGGAGACGTGCTGGCGACCTGCCGTGGAATTGATGATTTAAAGGTTGACTTGATTCTGATCTCGATGGGGATCAACGATGTTTCAAGGCTGACCTCATTGATGCGGTGGCAGGCTAGGATCTTCGACCTAATTTTTTTGATTCGACAAAAAGGCACGGCCAAGATTATTTTTCTGGGGCTCCCCCCGATGGCGCGCTTTCAAGCTTTGCCCCAACCTTTGCGTGCAGTTTGTGGTGTCCGAGCGCGGCTAATGGATGCGGTCCTGAAACGATCGGTTAGTGGGCTCGACTTTGCGGCGCATCTCGATTTTGAGACAGGTGCGCCGGCGGGCGCCATCACTGAAGACGGTTATCATCTAACTGCCGAAGTTCAAAAGGCGCTTGGGGCGCGCGCGGCAAGTTTGGGTTTGCACCTGCTGCGGGTTTAAACTCGCAGGCAGATTATTGATACATGCTGGTTGCCAATTCAATTGCTGCGCGCGCGAGAACAAGGGGCTATCGGGTTGAGACTTCAGGGTAACCTCAGGTTTTAACGAAGCCGTGGCCGAGCTGCGGTAACCATTGAGATTAAAAAGTTTATTGAACAAGTACTATTTCAAAGAAGAGGATCACGGAATGCAATCGGAGCTGATCGAATATTACGACGGTGACATTTTATTAGAAGGCTGCTTGGTTCAGAGTGAGGATGACGGACCAAAACCGCTGGTACTGGTCGCCCATGATTGGACCGGACGACGGCAATACGCAATCGATAAAGCGCACGAGATTGCGGGGCTCGGGTATGCCGCATTTGCGCTTGACATGTACGGCAAAGGCGGTTTTGGCGCCGATGGTGATGTGGCCTTAAACACCGCGCTCATGGCGCCCTTTGCCTCCGATCGAGGCTTGTTGCGGCAACGGATAAATGCAGCACTGAAAGCCGCGAGCGCACGACCCGAGGTCGATGCAACGCGCATCGTCGGCGTGGGTTACTGCTTTGGCGGAATGTGTGTGCTTGAATTGGCGAGAATGGGCGCCCCGGTTCAGGGTGTTGCCAGCGTTCACGGTATTTTTAGCGCAGGCAACGCGGCTAATGCGTCGATTACCGCAAAAGTGCTGTGCTTACATGGCCACGATGACCCCATGGTTCCCCCTGAGCAAGTACTCGCGTTTGAGCAAGAAATGAGCGCGGCAGGCGTGGACTGGCAGATGCATGTCTACGGTGGCACAACCCATGCTTTCACCAACCCAGCTGCCGACAATCCAGATTTTGGAACGGTTTATTCCACAACTGCGAACGCACGTGCCAGTCGGTCGGTTAAGGCTTTTTTGGGAGAGCTGTTTGGCGCTGAGGGCTAATCAGGGCGAGCGCGAAGATTGGGCTAAAACGAAACGGCAGTCGATTCGATGTGATGGTCGACCAAATGCTCCCCATCGAAGTAAAACCAGCCACAGATGGGTTCATTCTGAAGGATTTGGGGCAGCCAAAATTGATCATCCGCCCACATTTTATCCAGCGGTAGATTCGCCATTGGACACCAAAGCGGCGCTGCTTCGCGGGTCTCGGTTGGCGTGCCCACGAAATGATCTGTGACATACACGTAAACTTTTATTTTTGGGGAAGCCAAATCGTGAAAAAACAATTCGGCCATTGGTTGAAGGTCGTGGGGGGTAATCTCTAGCTCTTCCTCGGTTTCTCGGATGGCGCAAGCGAGCGGGGTTTCAAAAGGCTCGAGCTTGCCGCCAGGACCCAGTATTTTGCCAGCACCGAGACCCGTTTTTTTGTGGATCAAAAGTACTTGCTGTTGCTGCCGAATAAAAACAAGTGTCGTCAGTAGATCGGGCTGCCAATGGGCCCAATCGATGCTCGAGATGGTCACGGTCTGTTGCTTCATGGGTTGTTTAGCCGCTCATAATTTTTTATGCGTAGGACAAGGATAGTATGTTTTTAGACTATCGCTCAATCTGAGGCATTGTGCCCGATTTTTGAAAAAAACGGAGTTGGGGCTTGATTATGCCCAAATCAGCCTTAAGTAGACTGTACAGCGTTAAAATACACACCTCTGGAGGTGTTTAATGGAGTTGAGTCTAAGGCCGCAAATGGTCCCGGTATTGAGTGGGCAGTCCTTATATAGCTACTTGGACGCGGTGCACCGGGTTCCAAAATTGTCCCGTGAAGAAGAAGTCACCTTGTTTGAGCAATACAAAGATGGGGACAACGTCAGTGCCGCTCGGGCATTGGTTCTGGCGCATCTTCGTTATGTTGTGTACATCGCCAAACAATATTCAGGGTATGGATTGCCGCTTGAAGATCTGATTCAGCAAGGGAATGTGGGTCTCATGCAATCGGTCAAGAAGTTTGACCCCGAACGCAAGTTGCGATTGTTGACCTTTGCCGTGCATTGGATCAAAGCCGAAATACACGACTATATTTTAAAAAACTGGAAGCTGGTGAAGGTTGCAACGACCAAGGCGCAGCGAAAGTTGTTCTTTAATTTGCGCAAA
>JABGWC010000301.1 GCA_018645765.1 Gammaproteobacteria bacterium
AAAGACGTTGCCTGGTGTTTGCTGTCACGTCAGGCGTGGGGTTTTGAATATTTGAATCAAGCGCTCCTAGATCCTTCAGCGCGCATCGTGCGAGTGGTTTGAAGCTGAAGCAAAATTTCAGAGTTTCAGAACCCGCAATTGTGGGTCTTCAAGGGCATTTTGCCAGGCAACTTTGAACGGCTCATGTAACCGTCGCGCGGCGAGAATGTCATCAAGGCACGCCCAAGCGAGGTAATCAGAATGGTTCGGTCTAAAAAAACGGTCCGGTCATCAATTAACAACACTTCCTCGACGGATGTCGCCTGTTCGGGGGCCGCGCGTTTGATTTGAATGCTCGAGGGAAGTCGTCGACTGAGTTCCAGCAAAAGATGGCCCTGTTCCACTAAAGATCGGCTGTCAGTGAGTAAAATTTCAATGTGGGTGTGTTTGTTTTTCAGGGCCAGGTTTTTGAAGTGCGCCATCAGCGCGGCGTGGCTGTACAACGCGACATCGATTGAAGGCGTCCAAAGGCGGATCCGGTTTTTGCTCAATTGGATAAGCGTAGTGATCGCGGTAACACAATCGGGTAAGCCTCGAATGTATTGCCGGACTTTGGGGTCGTGCACTTCCAAGAGGTTGGTTTGGGTTGGTTCGCCGCGCAAGTTTGTTGCGCTGCTCGCCTGGGCTGGGCTAGCCAGTGCCAGGCAGAGGGAACCTTTGCGGACTTCAAAGCCAAATCGGTCAGCCCGTTGCGCCGAAAAGGTGGGGTCGTTGAGGTATAACCAATCAGTTTGGTAACGCAGGGCTTTGCTTTTTGCGGCATCAATGAGTGCAAGCGCGACCTCATCGATTGCGCCCATGCGCAAGCGGATTGTGTCGATGATGGCCCCCTCTATCAGGATTAAACCACCTTGAATGACATCTCGGGCGGTTGCGATAAAATACTCGACATGCCTTGATGTATTCGCTGGATCAGGTTCTGGCGCAGGCGGCATATTGGTAAGTTGTGCGATCGCTGTGATGTAGTCTGCGGCGGAGACTTCATGAAGGGTCAGCTCTGGGTTTCGGATCAAGGCTGTTGGCGGTCGGCTGCCTGAGAACCCTTGGTTTTTTTGCGGCGCGATGAGCTCCATAGTCCGATGTAGGATACCGGCGTCTTCGAAGGTTGAGCCGATTAAGGTAAAGCCGAATTGTTCATAAAATCCAATCGCCGGCAGCTGAGCATGCAGGTGGAGTCTTTTAAATCGGGAGCGCGCAAACTCGAGGATGGTTGCCATGAGCGCTTGCCCGATGCCCTGTCCGCGGTAAGGCTGCAGGACCGCCATGCGCGATATTTGGCCTTGGGGCGTTAAACGACCGCACCCGATGGGTTGGTCTTCGGCGTTGAACGCTAAGTAATGCCAGCTCAAGGCGTCGAGTTGGTCCCACTCATCTGCAACGGGCACGTCTTGCTCGATGATAAAAACCGTGGTTCGAATGGCCTTAAGGGCGCTGGATTCGCTCTGCCAGGTGGCCGGGATAACCCGGGTATTGCGGATGGTCGGGTCAGTCGACATCGTTTTGCGCAAGGTAATCTGCGCCGAGAGCCGCTGCGCGGCCGGTGTAGTCGGCCGGCGTTAAGGCCAGTAACGCAAGGCGAACCGGTTCCGGCAGGTCTAGCGCCGCGATCAAGGTTTGCCAGCCGGCCTCGTCTAACCCTTGCCCACGGGTTTTGTCTTTGATGATTTCATAAGGGTTTGCAACGCCCAGTCGGCGCATGACCGTTTGTGCCGCCTCTCCCAACACTTCCCAGGCATGCTCTAAGTCGGTATCAAGGGCGGTCGCGTTCAGCTCTAATTTGCCCAGTCCCTTCAAAGTGGATTCATAGCCAATCAAACTGTAGGCCAAGCCCGTCCCCAAGTTCCTCAGTACGGTCGAGTCGCTTAAATCCCGTTGCCAGCGAGAGATGGGCAGTTTTTCAGCGAGGTGATGCAATACAGCATTGGCCAGGCCCAGGTTGCCTTCAGAATTTTCGAAATCGATGGGATTGACTTTGTGCGGCATGGTGGAGGAGCCAGTCTCGCCCGCGACCGCGCGCTGTTTAAAGTAGCCAATTGAAATATAGGACCAAATGTCGCGATTAAAGTCGATCAGGATGGTGTTCAAGCGTCCTAAA
>JABGWC010000317.1 GCA_018645765.1 Gammaproteobacteria bacterium
ATCCCAAAGGTTTCGATATCTTGGTCCAAGTCGAGCAGTAACTGCTTGAGATAACGCATCTCAAGCACCGGGTCGAGTTGGTGCGCGACCGGCAAGGCATGTGCATTAAAATCGCAATAGGGACATTTCTTCTCACACCAGGGGATGTGGATGTACAACCCGAGGCCGTTTTGGTTCACGCTGGGAATCGCTTTGACAGGTTTGTTAATAGTTTTCGAAGCGCTTTGCCTCGATGACTCAGTCGGTTTTTTTGGTTTGATGTAAGTTCTGCTGCGCTTTTTTTGTGTTTTGCCAAGTACAGTAAGGGATCATAGCCAAAGCCATAATCCCCTTGGCCTTGCGCAAGAATCTCCCCATGCCATCGGCCTTGCGCGATCACGGGATCTGGATCCCCTGCATGCAATAGGAAAACGATCGTTGCATGAAAGAAGGCCGCGCGATCGGTTTTCCCTTTCATGGCCTGTAGTAGGTGCTGACAGTTTTCCTGATCACTGGCGTCAGGCCCAGCATACCGGGCAGAATAAATCCCTGGCGCGCCTGAAAGGGCCGCAACCACCAGGCCTGAGTCATCGGCTAAGGCCGGTAAACCCGTTTCTTTTGCCGCATGGCGGGCCTTAATCAGTGCGTTTTCAAGAAAGGTTTGTCCGGTTTCGGGCACCTCACCGACCCCAAGCTCGCGTTGGCTCACAAAGCGGTTTGGGGCTTTCAATAGCGATTGAAATTCTTCGATCTTGTGGGCATTGCCACTCGCAATCACGATTTTTGGGCCGAGGCGCTCAATAATATTGTCGGTTGAACTCGAGGACATAAGGGGGATGATCCGTAGAAAATTCGATTTCGAGGGTAAACCGAAGCCAATCCTTTTCTTGATTCACGACTTCGGCAAGGTAGTAGATGACCGTTTGCTCGGACACCTCAAAGAAGGTTAAGGGCTGTGCTTGGTTAAGAATATTCACGACTTGCCCGGTGACGCGAGCCGGGACGGGCTCGCCAGCGCGGCGCACCGACAGGTTCAGCAGCAATCGATTCTCGGCTCGGGTGAGTCCATGCAAGCTGGCCGTGTCAGCTGGAACCAGCAGCGACGGAAAAGCGGTGTAGTGAATTTCAAATTCACCGACTTGGACCTTTTGCTCGGCAGCGGCCTTGGCGCTGACCAACAGACCAATGATCCCAATTAAGGCGAGGCGCATCATGGTTCGGCTAAAACCCAAAGACGAGGCCACGCGGCATGTTCAAGAAGGCGGCAAGGGGCCTTACGAGCAGGTTGTTTTCTAGTAAGCTCAACCCAATAAAAATAACGATGATGGAAAAGTCTAAGCCGCCTACCGCTGGTATGACCTGCCGGACGGGCGCACAAATGGGTTCCGTAATTTCCCGGACCAGCTCAAGCGCGGGATTGGCGGAGTAGGGCGCAAGCCAACTCGAGATGACCAGTATTAAGAGCGCGAAAAAATACAGGTTGAGCACACTGGCAATGATGGCAACGACTGACCACAGTAAATAAACGGGTGCAAAAGCGATCCCGGTCGCCACCCACATAATCAAGATAATGCCAATGGCTTGACAGACTAAGGCTGCCATCATGTTGGCTAAATCAACTCGTCCAAGGATCGGTAGCACACCTCGAAAGGGCGCAATCAGCGGATTCGTGGCTTTCACTAGGCCTTGAGCGATTGGGTTGTAATAATTGGCGCGGCTGACTTGCATTAAAAACCGCAAGTTAAGGGCTAAGACAATCAGTCCCGTCAGGGTCTGGACCACAAAGATCCCGCCATCAGATAAGTAATTCATAATCAATCTCCTCCTCGTTACGGGTTAGTGGGTTGATAAGGCTTCCGATCGTGCTTTGGCGGCAGCACAGGCTGCGGTCACCAACGCAGTAAATTCAGCTTGGGTTAGCAGGCTGCAAGCGGCTTCCGTAGTCCCGCCTGGCGAGGTCACCTGTTGCCGTAAGACATTCGGTGAATGCTCGGAGCCGGCTGCCATGTTCGCAGCACCCAATGCTGTTTGGACCACTAGGGTGCGGGCGACCGCTTCGTTAATCCCAAAAGACTCTGCCGCCGTGATCATCGCCTCCATCAAATAGAAAAAGTAGGCTGGGCCGCTGCCAGAGATTGCGGTGACCGCATCGAGATCTGATTCTTGATCGAACCAGGTGGTGAGCCCCACGCTGCTTAGGAGGTTTTCAACGGCTGCGCAAGTATTGGGGCCAACCGACGGGTTTGAAAACAGTCCCATCATGCCCGTCTTCACGAGCGCTGGGGTATTGGGCATGCAGCGAATGACCCGATCGGTACCAGACCACTGTTCAATTTGCGCGGTGGTCACGCCCGCTGCGACGCTGACGAGGGTTTGACCGTTAAGCGCAGGCTGAAGTTCTTGGCAAACCGCTTCAACCCAGTTGGGTTTCACGCAAATCATAACGATGTCAGCGGTTTCGATTGCCGAGGCGTTATCGGCCTGCCAAGTGAGCCCCATTGCGGTGGCCAGAGCGCCTTGCTCGGGGCTGGGATCCGACACGGTGATGCTTTGAGGCGGATAACCCGAATCGAGTAGCCCGCCATAGATGGCGAGCGCAATATTGCCGCCGCCGATAAAGGTTAATTGTTGTGTCATCAAGCCTCCTGTTGGCTCTGTCTGGCGCCGAAAATTGCTGTGCCCACTCGGACCCAAGTTGCGCCGCAGGCAATTGCGGCTTCCAAGTCGTCACTCATGCCCATACTGAGCTCTTGAAACTGCGGTAGGTCAAAATCCTCTCTGATTTGGGCTTGAAGGCCAGCAAGTTCGCTGAAAAACGTGTGACGTTTGGCCAGATCAAAGGTTGCTGGCGGCATTGCCATGAGGCCAAGGAGCCGAAGATTTTGGCAGTCCTTCACCACGGTAATAAGACTGGGTACCGCTTCTGGGGCGACGCCATTTTTGGCATTTTCATTTACGAGATTGACTTGAATAAACGCTTTAAGGGGTGGGCGACCGATCGGACGCGCATCGTTTAAGCGGCGCGCGATTTTCTCGGAGGCCAAACCATGCACCACGTCAAAATGGGCGGCGATGTCTTTGGTTTTATTAGATTGAATTTGACCAATAAAATGCCAAGTTGCCTCAGGATACGCCGCGATTTTTGGCAAGGCGTCTTGCAAGTAGTTCTCGCCGAAATCGCGTTGACC
>JABGWC010000318.1 GCA_018645765.1 Gammaproteobacteria bacterium
CAACCGAGGGTGCCCACATCGACGCCTGTGGGTGGGGTATAAACGACCGAATTAGAAGATAATGTGCGTGCACAAATACTTTCTGCGCCATCCTCTGCCGCCTCGCCGCCCAAAACTCCGCAGACATTAGAATACGATTGCTGTACCAACGCAGCTTTGGGGATCTCTTGGTCGCCCAATCGGTCCCATAAACCATAAATGGCCTGTAAGCTCGTATCGATAATATCAGACGTTTTGGCATAGCGACCGGTGCCAAAAATGACGCCGTAACCGACGCCAGAAGGGTGCCTCACCACAACCGGTTTAGAGATTGCAGGCTGAACTTGGTTTGTGCTGCTCCTTGCGGTAAAAATTTTGGTGACCGTCCATTGCTTGAAAATCGTCTTACCGTACTTGCATTGGGACGGGCCGCCACCATACCAGTCAGGATCTGTATCACGTTCGATGGCTGTGGTGGGAAGGTCGCGCCGGCAAAGGTCGAAGCGGTACAAGTTACCTTGCTCATCGCCTGCATAGACGTAATCAACCGTGCCATTACGATCGGCATCGATGGCCCTTGGACTGCCCAATCCATTAGGTTGTGCGGCGGCATTCGCGCCATTGCCAGTTGTCAGTTTTATAAAATCATATTCATCGTCGTCGCATCCCGGTCGCGTCGCGAGCTCGTCACCGAAGCGCGAGTCTGGGTGGCACCAGACGCCGTCGCGGCCTTTGTCAATCAATAACATAAAGAGTTTGGCGATACCGGAAGTACTATTGGCGCCGTTTCCAAACAGGCTGATCCATTCTCGTTCACCGTCGGCGGCAAGAATATTGCTGATGGCAATCACAGGTACGCTGGTGCTGTAGCCAAGATCCTTGATCACTTGCGGTGGCGCTTTGTAATCTGTGATGAGGTCGCCATCGCTATTTAAAAAGGCAAACCCGTTGTTGTCCAGCGGGTAAACATCGTCCTCTTCTGAGAACTCCCAAAACACTAATTTTTCTTCGCTTGCTTCAGCGAAATTTTCAGGGTTGGTAACGTTGAGCGCAAAGTATCCTTTACCGCCCACACCATAGCCGCCGATCAGAATCGTTTGCCAGCTTTTATCGTCGCTGAAGAGCGGGTTCTCTGCTTGGAATGCGGAAATGGGCTGGCCTACAAAAATATCATCGACGACCGGGGGCAGATTGACGAAGTATCGATGTTGGTAGGCTGAGCTGGCGAGCGCGCGCAAGGGGTTGTTATAGCGCCCTGTGATCACTTCGTTGGGGATAAAAGCGAGTTTTTCGACGCCCGTTTGGCCGTCAAATCCGTGCAACATGCCATCGTTAGCACCGAGATACAGCATTTTGGTCCTCGCGGCTAAGGTTTCATTGTTAAGAAAGAAACTATAAGACTGTTCACCTTGGGGGTAAGGCAGTCCAAGGCGAAATCCGCGATTCGGCGCGTCAACATAAACGGGGGAGGAGCCGACAATATCGCCTAGAACGGTGCTTCGACCGCGAAAAATGCCAGCGGGCTGGCCATTATCCGGCGCAAACTCGTTTGCTCGGTCGCCCTTAAAGTAGTTGATTTTGTCGGTCAATTCAGACGACGGGGTGCCTGTAAAGTCGCATCCAAGGATCGACTGGTCAAGAAAGGCGTTCGCTTGCTCGCAAGTGAGGTTAGCAAGTGACAGATAGGCGCCGGTGTTGCTGTTTTCGTCAAATGTGAAGATTGCGCGGTCAACATAGTTTGCAGCATCCAGAAGCGTCTCAGCCTCCCAAACGTTGTCGCGACTGAGCGTGCCATCTAGCGCAATACGTTGCGCCACCAAGCTGCCCGAGCCATTCTTGATGTTATAACTGCCTTTATAAAGTATCGAATCTGCTTCGAGTTCGTCCGAACTGAAGCTCACCGCACTGGCCGCACCTTCTCCCTCCTGAATTTCCTCCAGTACTTGACCAATGTCTAGCGCTAATTGTTCAGGGTTAGATGAGGAGAAAAGGCGCCCGCGTCCATTAAATGCAGCATGTTGTGTATCATCGACGCGCGCTTGATCACCGTCGTCTAATGGATTGCCCCAATCAACCGCGGCGGTAATATCCGATGGTTCTTCGATTCCTGGTTGCTGACCAAATGAAATGACGTAGGTCTTCATGTGCTGGTGCATGCGATTAGAGGGGAAGGCGTCGCTGGGCGCCCGAGCCTTATCGAGCGATTTAACAACGATATCATCGGCAAGGCTTGGGTGCAGATCACTTTCGTAATACAGCATCGCAATATCTGCAAGGGTGTTCCTTTCCGAGTCAGCGCCTTTAAAAGCACCACCATCGAACTTGCTGACGCCGCGGCCGGTCAACGTCTCGATCAAATCACCATCCGCGTCGCGTGGTAAATTTGGGGAGCTGCCGTTCCAGTAACCATCCGTGATGAGAATCGTTGTGTTGGATTGGCAGGTGCCCTCCGGCGCCCCTTTGATGGGGCATCCGCCTTCACCATCACCCGGGGCGCCCGCTTGATTCATAATATTGTTGGTACTCGAACACTTGAAATATTGGCCGGCGTCCCGTAATCGCCTTCTAAGCGGTGTGCCGCCTGAGGATCTAATTGCGTAAGCAGCGTCTAAAAACGTTTTTTTACTACCAGAGGTTGGGGACTTGTTGATGTTTGAGATCTGTACTTTGGCTGAAGTTGTTTGTAGACCGGTAAGGCCTAGCCGAATATTTTCTGCCTCCCCAAAAACAGTCCCGAGCGCAAGTTTAGCTGCATATTCTCGGTTGCGAGCGTAGGTATAGTAGTTTGCGAAATTTTGTTGTTCCTCTGATAGGCTGCAAAAGTGATTGTCGGCGCAGTCGTTTCGGTTTGGGAATTTAGGAAACTTATTGCTGCCATCGGCAAAGCCGTTGGTTGTGTAGTCTATTGTGTCGACAAGGCCATCGCTGGGGTCGATCCATTCATCGGATCCGGTTTCTGCTTTGATATCGACCAACCAGCCTTCTCGGCAGGCGTTATTACCAAGCGGAGAGGGTGTTGGGTCGATAACGTCCACCTCGTTGCCAGGACAGCTGGGGTCACGAATGAACTCCGGTTCTGCGTTTGGATTGCCTGGATCAAAGGCGGGGTTTGCGATTTTTTTATCAATCCATTTGTAGTAGCGGGCTATGTTATTAGTGCTCAGATCCCTACGACCATCTTGCTGCCAGGGCCTTCTGATGGCCGCTGTAAAGTCACTGTTTCGGAACGCCAGGCCATTGTCGGCAAGCCCGGTCCACGGTCTATAGCGGATTTCGGGGTTATAGTAGATCTTATTAAAGTCATGGGTCTGCGCGCGCCATAGGCCCCTGTTGCCATTGGCACCGGGGCTTTCTTCTCGGTCCGATAGTTTAATTCTATAACGAGAGGGACTGGAGTCGGGCCAAAGAAAATAATACTTGTCGTTTCGGCCTTCAACTCTAAAAACACCACCAGCTTCGGCATTTTCAGTCATGAAATCCCATCCCATGCTACCCGAGTCATCGGTAATCACTAAAACATTCGGGACCGCGGATAAGCCAATCTCGAGAGGTTGCTGCGATAAATCGTTGTCTAAATCGTTTGGTTCGACAAAGTCTTCAGACTCAGGTCTCACGAGTTCCTGAACGTCGATGGTGAAATTAGATGTCAGGCATTCGCTCGCGATTCCTGAGCAGACATTCGTGTCGCAGGCGTCAAAATCAAAGCTAATGCGGCCTGAAAAATCTGCCGGGGGGGTGTACGTAAAACTACCGTCGCCACAGATCTCCGCATCACTAATGGCGCCTTGTACAAGGCCGCTATCATCCACAGGGTCACCCAGACGAAAATAAAGACTTTGCATGGAGGCGCAATCCTCTGCCTCTGGATCACACCCTAGACCATCATAAATGGTATTGTCCCGGTCAAAAACGCGTGCCCTTAAACCCAAGGGCGCATTATCGCTGGCATAGCGACCGCTCCAGGTCTTTGAGGTGCCTTGCTGCATTAAATCTCGAAGCCCAAGTAGGACGTCGGGTGGATCATTCACCGCTGCCACAGTGATGGTAATCGTGGCTGTGTCTTGTTCGCCGTCGCCATCTTGCAGAGTGTAAGTGAAGGTGTCTTGCCCGTTAAAATCATCCCAAGCGGTGTAATAGAGGGCACCACCCTCAAGCTCTAGAGTATTCTCAACGGATTCTGGGATGCCGCGGCGGTTAACCGTGCCGCTGGTGCCAGTGCCGGCGATGCTGGTGATTTCGAGCGCTGGGTCGCCAAAGTCATTGTTGAGGGGGAAAATCCTGGTTCTGCCGGCATCTTCTTGAAGTGTGACGACATCATCGGTTGCGGCGGCAGGCGTATTGACTTGATTGGGCGTAATCGTAATGGTGGCGGTCGCATCGTTACTGTTACCGTCAGAATTCTCTGCAACATAGGTAAACGTCTGAGTTAGGGGTGCTGCGTCTCGCGTGAGCAATTGATACGCCGTAGCACTGGTTGGATCAAAGACAAGACTACCGTCCACATTCACCCTTAAAGTTGCGAGTGTCGAAAGCGTATGGGTTTGACCCAGTGTCAGGCTCGCGCCATCAACCACTAGTCTGGAAACGGTTAAGTCGCCCGGCAGGGGGTTGGTGTCGTTCGCGAGGGGGCCGTTCGTTGCATCCTTGTTCAAAACTTGATTGGCGATTATGGTAAAACCATCATTGCTTGCAATCGGCAGCTCGAGGTCTAATCCTGTTATCTCAAGGTCAACGTCTGCCCAATTACTCTCGCCTTCTTCATTACGTGCTCTATACTCGAAGTCGAAATCTTCCGATTCGCTTGCTGTCAAAGCTTGCAAGTTTGCGTCCGGTCTAGGGTCAAAGGTCAATGAACCATCCGAAGCTACGGTCAAAATAGCGCCATCATCGAGCGTGACCGGATCACTATTGGCGCCTTGATTGATTCGGTAGGTCGTTCTGTCTACCCTGATTTTCGAGACATAAAGGGCATTCGTATCGTTTGCAAGCAGTCCGCGCTCAGCCGTTATCGTTAGCAAGAGGTTAGCCGCTGACCTGAAGGTGCCATCATTGCGCGCAGCGGGCGGTTCTGGGGCAACCCCTTTGACCGTAATCTTTACCTTTGTGGTCTTAGTTTTTCGAGGGTTATTGTCCTCTCTGGCGGTATATTTGAATTCAAATCTATTTTTTTCACCATCTGTTAACTGCGAATACTCGCTGTCGGGTCGCGGATCGAAGGTCATAGCGCCATTGGCGTTTACGGTGAGGGTTGCGCCATTTAGCGCGACAAGAGGGCTTGAAAAAGGTGTCCCGCTGGTGATCGGATAGACGACATTTCTTTCTGTTCCGCTTACGGTTTCCTTGATGGTGATGCTAACAATATCGCCCTCGTCGCTGTCGTTATTGCGCAGGTTCTCATTCAGTGACGCGTCGCGATTTACGTTGTATTTGTCTTCCTTTAATTTGAATTTTGCCTCGGAGTTCGCAGCGAATAAACAGGCGCAAATCGCAAAGGCTAAGGCAGTTTTTGAAGCGGATAGGCCTAATCTCACAAGGATTCCTATTTAGTAACAATTCTTCGGTGCAAGGCGGCAACGAGGCGTCGTGCTAATTAGCCCCACAGAAGTAGTCTGGATCGCTCAATTCGGGACGACTAAACCGAGTCCGTTTATTGCAAAGAGTGCTTTAAGGGCCACAGGGCATGGGCCCAAAGCCGCGTGTGAAGCGTCTGCGACGTGTTCAAGCATCCTCTGGTGCGTTTTTACCGCGCTCCACAAGATGGTAGCGGTTTGAACAATAGGTTTGATCAGAACAATTCTTTTAGAGGCAATTTTGTGAATATTTGCGCGATAATTCACAATTGTTCGTTTTGAGCGGGTCTGACTCATCTGAGCTTTTTATCGTTCGGGGCATAACGTTGCAATCCCAAGTCTAAAAACGAAGGAAGTTGGGCTAAAGCGCGCGTTTTGTGCAGGTAAGGCAAGAATCAGCGTGATCACGCTAATCCGGCACTGTAAGGGGAGGGCGCTATATGTTGGTTGATCGGTGGTCGGCCGGCCGAACGAATGCTTGTCGGAAAGTCTCAGCAAACACCTATTAATAAAGACTTCAATGGCACTTTGATTCTAATGACCAGCACTTGGCCAGAGCAGTTCAGGGAGGCAAAGTTATGATGTGAGCGAAGCGATTTGGCCTCAAACAAGTTGGGATTGGTCAGGATAGGGGGCTTGTCGACACGGATCAGTGAAACACCCAAACATTGAACCTTGCGCAAACGGTTA
>JABGWC010000090.1 GCA_018645765.1 Gammaproteobacteria bacterium
GGCGTTAACAGCCGCCGCGTGCCAATCTCGGCCAGTTGCGGGTTTTGGTTGCCATCGGCGCCGTTGACGCGAAACCAAGGGCTGGCCATTAGCTCAATAATCAGCTCGCGGCCGTTGTAAGCAGCAGCCGAGTTCAACCCAGCCTTAAAGTTATTGGCAAGCGTATCGATAAAGTCTTTTTGCGCTTCAAAAACCGCCAGGCGCGTTTCAAAATCAGCATCGGTTGTGACTTCAGGGGCTTGTGCCACCTCGCTCCCCATCACGGCCGGCCACCAAAACTTTATCGCTGCGCTGGCAAACCAGGCGTCTTCGGCAATCTGCTGCCCCAACCACTGCAGTGATGACCCTTCAGGGGGCGCCTCATCGGTCATAAAACCCGGTTTCCGCATATCGCGATACCAGGTATCGCCATCTTCATAGCCGCGCTCGCGGTCAACAATGAGCAGAACCTTAACCGGTTCGTCTCCGGCTTGGTCACCGGCTGCCGTCAGTTGAAAGCTGTATTCCCCTGCGGTGCTGACGGCAAAGGGGATGGTGATGCGGCCATTGCAACCTAACATCAAAGAATCTTGGTTAACCCAGGGGCAACCGTGGAACAAAGTGGCGTCCTCTCCCCGGCTTTCGAAATCAATTGTGAGCGCAAAGCTGTCAGGGCCCTCAATGGTCAGCGATTTGAATTTTGCATTTCGATCACCTTGGGTATCCTCGTCATAAAAGTCATTGATAAAGCTCAGTTCAATAAAAACGGTCCCCGCTTCGAAATCGGCCATTACGGCAGGTAAGGTCTCGAAGTCTGTATTCGCAATATCAAAATCGGCTGCAAGCAATAATCCACGACTAACGGGATCGCGCAGACCCTGCTTGTAGTTGTCCGGCAAAGCATCTTTGCCGCCCCAGGACTCATTTAACAACCCGTTGTCCCCATACAACTGAAAGGACCCCGCAACCGGATCGAGGATCTGATGACAGACCGTACAGGCAGGATTTCGCATCGTGGGGTTATCGCTATCTGATAACGCGGCGGGCTCGGTTGAACGCGGGGCGGACTTTTCGATATCGATCCCTAGAAAGTGATAAAAGGTCCATCGCGCCCGCGCGCGATTCCGATTGGTCTCGGTGCTCGGGTAGCGATGTAAAAAGGCGGGCGTATTTAAGACGCCCGCGTGCGGGTACTCAATGAAATCTGAATGCCCCGTGACTAAGCTCGTTTGGAACTCGGTGTCTTCCGAGGTAAGGAACTCATCAAAAATAATTTGGCCTCGGTTTTGACCAGGCTTGAATTGCCGGTGATCGATACAGGGCGCATCAGGAAACTTCTGACAATAGGGGATCTGCTCAGGATCACTCAACTCGAATTCAGCGCCGCCGTTTAAAAAGTCATTCACCGCGTAATTCATCATCATATAATCTGCCGTCACCACCTCTTGGTAGTTGCGGTCGTTCTCAACGATATAGGCAATTAACTCAACGGCTGAACGCGCCAAGCCCCATTGCCAGTGGCGGTACTTCGGCCAATCAAAAAATCGCTCACCGGCCTCGGCCTGCTCGGCAATAAAGGCTTGGTTCCCCATTGGGTAAAAGCCAGGCCCCTCGAGCTGTGATTGATCAATGGGTTGCCCTTCAAGAAAGGCATCCGTTAGCAATCGGTCATTAGCACTGCGAGCCAGGAAATCGTGAAACCCGGGGTCCTGGGTCAGCGCCCGCAAAGATGCCTTTAAAGCCGCATCGTCATCACCGTCGAGTTGGGCATATTCGGTCTCGGTTGGATTACGGCCCAGCATCAAAATGGCCGCACGCCGCAAGGTCTCGGCGCTGCTTGTGAGCCGGGTGCCCTTGAAAAAGCCGTCCGTTGCAATCGGCGTTTTGACCGTACTACCGGACAAACCCGCGGCTACCTCAACCCGCTCGACAAACGATCTAAAGATCTCATATTCCGGCGCGCTCTGGGTAAACACCGTACGGCCACCATGATCCACGCCTCGAATTTTGTTGAGCAGCAGCGCGCCATTATTGCCCTGGACAATAAAGTCCCGCAAGGTTTCGTAGTTTTGCTGTGACCCGGCCTCATCGACGTACACCAGGCGCGTGCCTTTGGCGATCCCGTTTGGGTTATGACAACTCAGACAATTCGCCAGTAAGACCTCAGAGACCGACGACTTGAAATAGTCCTCTGCACTGACCTTTGGATTTTCTCCCGAGCCAGAGTTGGTTCCGCCCGAGGTTTCTGGCTGCAGGGCATCGAGAAGATCAATCAGCGCAGTCGCGTCCGTCCGCACGACCGAATCCCCAAGCGCGCCAGACACAAGCGCTGATCCTTGAAACCCGAACAAATATCGAATAATCAGCAGGCCATCGGTGAGCGGGAGCGTTGATCCGTCCTCATCGATATCAAAAGCTGCTTTATGCGTGTCCAAATGCGCAACAATTGCGTCTGCGGTCGTCACCGTCGCGTCGCTGCCAAGCGCACCGGCAACCAAAGCCGTTCCATTAAAACCAAAAAGGTACCGAATGATTAACAGGCCATCCGTGAGGGCTGTTGCCTGGCCATCACCATCGATGTCTAAGGAAACGGACTCTGATCGGCTCGCGGCAGGCATCGAGCTCAGTGCAAGACCGAGCAATATGATCAACAAAAATCTCATACCATTATCTTAACACCGTGCTGCCCTCGATCAACCGCCAATAGAATCCTTTAGTGTCCCCACAGCGCCTCTATAGCAAGCTCATCGACTAAAAACCCATCGCCTAAAAGCCCATCACTTAAAAGACAAGGTATGCCGCAAACCAAGCCTTTTGGTTGCCTCAAATAAAGGCCCTACCAGCCGCGAGAGAAAAGCGCACAGGCCCCGTTGATATTAATCTCAGCAAGCCTTTGATAGGCTTGGATCACGCCAGATCAAGGACCCTCTCATGACCGACATCAACTTTACTCAGATCGAAAGTAACGGCATCAACATGCGCTTGGCGCATGCTGGCGAGGGCCCGTTGGTTTTGTTGATCCACGGCTGGCCCGAGTCTTGGTATTCCTGGCGGCACCAAATTACCGCCCTAGCAGATGCTGGATATCACGCTGTCGCGCCCGATATGCGCGGTTACGGCGGCACCAGCGCGCCGGCCGAACCCGAGGCCTATCGCATCGATCACCTTGCCAAAGATGTTGTGGGCATAATTGATCATTTCGAACAAGCAACCGCAACCATCATTGGTCACGACTGGGGCTCGATGGTGGTGTGGTATACCGCCCTACTACATCCGGATCGAATTAATGGGGTTATGGGGATGAGCGTGCCTTATGGCGGCCGGGCAAAACAGGCGCCCCTTGAAAGCTTTAAAGCGGCCTTCGGCGACAATTTCTTTTACATCCTCTACCACAATGAACTGGAC
>JABGWC010000218.1 GCA_018645765.1 Gammaproteobacteria bacterium
GATCTGCCAGGGTCCAACACCGAGGATATGTTTCGGAGTTTACAACAGCTAGCGAGCTTGCCAGATGACACGTTGTTACTGCCCGGACACAATTACAGTGCGGTGCCTCATGCCACAATGGGCGAGACCAAGCGCAGCAACACCTATCTCAAGATCAAAGACCCTGAAACCTGGAAAATGATGATGGGTGGGTAAGACCTAAAAGTCCGCGTGACCGGGTGTTCTTGGGAATGGAATGGCATCTCGGATATTGTCCATGCCGGTCACATAGTTCAGCAGTCGTTCAAAGCCCAAGCCAAAGCCAGCATGTGGGACGGTGCCGTAGCGCCTAAGATCTCGATACCACCATAAGCTCTCTCGCATCGCCTCATCGGGTATTCTTGCATCCAAGACGTCCAAGCGTTCTTCACGCTGACTGCCCCCGATGATCTCGCCGATACCAGGCGCGAGCACATCCATCGCGGCCACTGTTTTTTCATCATCATTCAAACGCATATAAAAGGCTTTGATCTCCTTTGGGTAGTCTAATAGGACGACGGGCCGGCCGACATGGGTTTCAGCGAGGAAGCGCTCATGTTCGCTTTGCAGATCTCGGCCCCAAGACACTGGGAAATCAAATTTTTTGCCAGAAGCCTCAAGAATTTTGATGGCCTGCGAGTACGTCATCCGCTCAAAAGGCTCCTGGACGACGGTTTCAAGACGACTTCGAACGGTGTTATCGATTCGCTCGTTGAAGAAATCGATGTCCTGCTGGCAGTGCTCGAGGACTGCCTTCAAGCAGTGTTTTAGAAGGGCCTCAGCCAGATCGGCATTGTCGGCCAGATCGGAAAAGGCAATCTCAGGCTCAACCATCCAAAACTCAGCCAGGTGGCGCGAGGTGTTGGAGTTTTCAGCTCGAAAGGTTGGGCCAAAGGTGTAGACTTTGCTCATGGCGAGGCAATAGGCCTCAACATTCAATTGCCCAGAAACGGTTAAAAAAGCTTCTTTGCCGAAAAAGTCATCTTCGAAACTGACATCTTTTTGATTGACCAGGTCTAAAGTGCTCACCCGAAACAGTTCACCCGCGCCTTCACAGTCGCTTGCTGTGATTAACGGGGTGTTGATCCAATGGAACCCGTTTTGAAAAAAGTAATTGTGGATGGCATTCGCCAGAACCGTTCGGACACGAGTGATTGCACCAAAGGTGTTGGTTCTGGGGCGAAGATGGGCAACGCTCCGCAGGTATTCAAACGTGTGCCGTTTCTTGGCGATCGGATAGGTTTCTGGGTCATCGACCCAACCATGAACCGCAACGGACGTAGCCTGAATCTCAACCGCTTGACCCCGGCCTTCTGAGACGGTGAGCTCACCGATGATGGTGACCGAACAGCCTGTGGAGAGCGCGAGAACGTCGCTCGTGTAATTGGTGAGGGTTGCGGGAATCACGGCTTGAATTGGATCGAAACTCGACCCATCGTGTACGGCCACAAACGAAAACCCTGCTTTGGAGTCTCGTTTGGTCCTGACCCAACCTTGAACTTGAACGTTTTGGCCGAGCGGCGGGTTCGCCTCAAAAAGCTGGGAAATTTGCTGGGTTTGCATAGGACAATGACTCTCGATAGAAGGCTGCTATATTAACAGCTTTCGACTGGCGAGGATCAAACTAGCGCGTCTGTTAGACCCAATCGGCTGCCGGCAATTGATCGTAATGCGCGCTTGTCGATCTTGCCCGAGGCGATTCGAGGTAGCGGCTCTGCCTGAAGGTGAATATATCTGGGGATCTTAAATTTCGCGATGTGGGCCGCGAGTTGCGTCTGGATTTCGGTGATGTCCAGATCGCGCTTCGAATACAAGGTTGCACCGACTTCCTCGCCCAAGCGCGCATCGGGTACGGCGTACACGCTGGCTTCAAGCACCTGATCCAGCGCGAGCAAAGCAGCTTCGACCTCCGCACAACCGATATTCTCGCCGCCGCGAATGACGAGATCTTTAATTCGATCAACGATGAAGAGATAACCCTCATCGTCTAAATAGGCCACATCACCGGTTTTGAGCCAGCCATCTTCAAAGGTTTCGGCGTTGGCCTCAGGGCGATCCCAATAGCGATCGATTACCGATGCGCCTCGAATCCGCAACTCACCGCGTTCGCCATAAGGGAGTGGATTACCCGCATCATCGACAATTAAAATGTCGAGGACCGCTGAGCATCGGCCGGAGCTGGCGGGCCGCAACAGATAGTCTTCGCCACCGATACCGGTGCCAATAGCATTGGTTTCTGTCATGCCCCAACCGGTGCTGGGCAAGGCGTTGGTAAACGCCTCGGGAATGTTTTGAACCTGAGCGGGGGCTCGAGGCGCGCCACCACCACCCACGGATAATAAACTGCTGAGGTCAGCATTGGTTTGTTTGCCAGCCTCAATGAGATCGCCTGTCATGGCAGCCGGTGCAACAAAGGAGGTAATGCGCTCTGATTCAATCAGTTGGACCGCCTGCAAGGGGTCCCAGCGATACATCGAAACCATTTTACGTTGAGCCCGATAGGATTGCAGAAAGACAGCATGGGAACCGGTTGCATGAAATAACGGCACTGCGAGAAGGGTTGCGGCTTGCTCGGTGGCCGGCGGTGGTGAGACGCCTAATTCTAATTGCCGTGCTGCAAGATCAAGTTCCCAGGAAAATAACGCGCTAATGATGTTGCGATGACAAGATACGGCGCCCTTTGGATGACCGGTTGATCCCGAGGTGTAAAAAATTGTGGCGTAGTCGTCTGGACTGACCGAGGCCCAGCTAAGGTCGGTTGAAGGGTTCTGTGCGAGCAGTTCCGAAAATGACCGACTTGTTGGAAGGCTGCCGAGGTGTTCATGGCGGGTCCCGATTATTTTCAGACCCAACTTGTCAGCAATCGGCGCAATGCGTTGCAGACGTTCCTCATCGGCGATGAAGACTTTGCTACCACTATGGGTTAAGCCGTATTCAATCTCATCGGTTTGCCAGAGCGCGTTCATGCAAACCGCAACGCCGCCCATTGCGGTTACCGCCATAAACGAGATGACCCACTCCGGATAATTGCGCATGGAGATTGCGACGCGATCACCGTGCTCGACCCCGAATTCACTGGCGAGGATATTAGCCAATTGCATCGCTTGATCATAAACCTCTGAAAAAGTAAGCCGCTCATCTTCGTAAACCAAGAAGGTTTTATCCGAGACGTTGTCGGCAAACAGCTGTCCAAGGGTATGGGGCGCATGGGTGAAAAACCGACAGGGTCTGCCATTGATAAGGCCGTTTTCGAGCGCGTAGGGCATGCCGGTGGTAGTGAGCGACGCGATGGCCTCAGTGCGGGTTGGGTTCATCCGTGGAGCTCCTTTGATTGATACTGGACAGCATTATTTGATGGATTATGGCGGCACCGGTTTTTTAAAATCAAGCGGCTCTGATTCATTAAGCGTGCGCTTTAAGTTCGTTTCATTGACGCAAAACCCGCCTTGCGCTCAGGCGACCTAAAAAGGCTTTGGCCGGCATCAAAACGGGTCTTGGAAAAGCGCCTTAAAATGAGCACGCTTTCAGCCCCGGGTGGACGAAAGACCAGACTAATAAACTGCAGCGCTTCACGCGCTTAAGCCCTTATAGCGCCGCTGAGGCTTGCAATAGCCATGGTTTCGCAGCTGGGTCGATACGCTCGCCAAGCTTTTCAAAAACGGCTTCATGGTAATCATTCAACCATTGTCGCTCTGCCTCAGTCAGAATGTCCTGATCGATCAGACGCTGATCAAACGGCGCAAAGGTCAGAGTTTCAAATCCCAGCATGCCGGACGCCAGGCGCACGACGACCATGAGGTTTTCACAGCGAATGCCATAGTCGTTGGGTTCGTAATATCCGGGCTCGTTGGATACCACCATTCCTGGCAGTAATGGGGCGGTGGGGTGGGGTGATTTGCCAATGCGTTGAGGCCCTTCATGCACGCTCAGATAACAACCCACGCCATGGCCGGTACCATGGTCAAAGTCTTTGCCAATCTCCCAAAGGAATTGCCGCGCTAATACATCCAACTGATGGCCCTGAACCCCTTCTGGAAAGCGGGCTGTGGCCAATGCAATGTGGCCTTTTAAGACCCGTGTAAACAGGTTTTTATGATCGGCTCTGGGTACATTGATCGCGATTGTTCGAGTGACGTCGGTGGTGCCGTCGAAATATTGACCGCCTGAGTCGACGAGATACAGTGAGTTCGGCGTCAGCGTAGCGGGGACGCCATTGGTGTGCGAATAATGGGCCATCGCAGCATTACTGCCTGCTGCGGAAATGGTGGAAAAAGAGAGGTCTTTAAGTTCCGGTAACGCGCGTCGGAACTGTTCAAGCCGATCTGATAATACGCCTTCGTCATGGTAGTGACCTTGGGCAATCTCTCCATCAATCCAGCAAAGGTATTCACTGAGCGCCGCGCCATCACGGATGTGCGCCGCGCGAATACCGCTGACCTCAACGGTGTTCTTTTGCGCTTTTGGCAACTCAACGGGATCTTTTTGTTCAATCAAACGGCAGTCAGAAGCCAAGCAAGTTAGGGCCGTTAGGGCATTGGTGCCATCTGGGTCCAGCAAGACTTTCGGCTGTTGGGCGCCGTAGCGTTCCAAGAAGGCTGAAAAGTCCGCGGCGTCATGCACAAAGACCGATTTGCCAACGTGCTCGGCAAAGCCATCCGGAATCTTGGCAGGGTCAATGAACAAATGTTGCGTTCCGTCGCTGAGCAGAATTGATTGACTGAGCAGGACCGGTAAGTGCGGGACATCATTGCCGCGAAGGTTCAGCAGCCACGCGATGGAGTCCAGTTGGCTGATGATGGCCGCATCAGCGCCTGCCGCTTTGAGGCTTTCTGCAACTCGCGAACGTTTTGATGTGCTGGACTCGCCTGAAAAGGCTTCGCTCAAAAGGATTGCGGGCGAGATTAGAGCCGCTGGGCGATCCGCCCAAATGTCATCGATTGGGTTGTGCGTTAACGCCTGCAAGGTGATGTTTAGATCCCGCAGTTCAGCCTCCACCGTTTTAAAGAATCGGTAGGTTACAACTCGTCCATCCAGCGCAACCGACTGACCCGGCTGCAGCATCTCTTTTAGCCAGGCCAACACGGGTTCCTGGATCAGGTGGTGATGCTCAAAGAGCGGCGCTGGGCATTGGTTTGCAGCTTGTAACGTGTAGCGTCCGTCCACAAAAAGCGCCGCCTGCTCCTGAGTTACAACGAGCGTGCCGGCGGATCCCGTGAAACCGGAGAGGTAGGCCAAGCGTTTATTCTGCTCAGGAACATATTCCCCGAGGTATTCGTCAGTGGTTGGTACAATATAGGCTGCAATGTTGCCTTCGCGCATCTTGGTTCTCAGCATCGCTAATCGCAGGGTTATGGTCGTCATGCTGTGAATCCTTGAGTGATCGTGATGTCCGAAGGCCAGACGGCATAGCGGCAGGGTGCAATGAGCATCCTAGTAAAGATCATCTCAGATCTCACGCGTGGGTAAAAGGCCGCACGCGATCGTGCCCTTAAAAAATTTTGGATTGGAAGCCTGTTGAGTGGCGCCCAATACCATGGAGGGATTGATTCAACATCCATTGAGTTTCTCCAAAGCGATCGGTTGGGTGGTAAAGTTTCAGCGATTAATGCATCCTTTAAGCACAAAAATCGGTAGGAAAATCGCCATGATGAATCTTGTTCAAATTGAGCAGCATCAAGGCTGGGCGGAAATTATTTTAGACCGACCAGCGCGCCGTAATGCGCTAACGCCTGGGTTGGCAGCGCAACTGACAACGGCTATCGAAGGCTTGTCACGCTCTGCCGAGGTTGCGGCGATCATCCTGCGCGGCGCAGATCATTGCTTCTGCTCAGGGATCGATTTAAAAGCGCTGCAAAGCAATGAAGACCCTGGTAGTGAGGATGGTGCCTGGCATCAGGCGTCGATTAGAGCCTTGCATCTCGCGCTCTATCGCTGCCCAAAGCCCCTTATTTGTGCTTTAGAAAAATACGCGATCAATGCCGGTGCCGCGCTTGTTTTCGCCTGTGATTTAGTCGCTGCCGGGGACTCAGCCTTTCTTCAAATCGGTGAGATTCAACAAGGCTCGGATATCCCAATCAATGCGGCCTGGTTGCGCTTGAAAACATCAGAGCAAACCCTTGCGCGACTGGCTTTACTGGGTGATCGAGTTGGCGCGACGGAACTTGCGCACATTGGGTTAATACAATCGGTGGTGCCGGATGATGAGGTGTTAACTCAAGCCAGAGTTTGGGCCGCTCGATTGGCAAGTTTTCCAGTCGGCGCCGGCGGCGTCATTATTAATCGTATTCGAAGTTTTAGACCGATGGATCCCGAAACCGTGTTTCCGGTATCAACCAACAATGCTTTGCTAACTGCCGCTCAAGTTAAAAGCTGATTCCAGCGCTACGTTTACAGCATAACTTTGATTAAGAAAATGGAATGAACCCATGATGCAAACGCCTACGGAGTCGACTTGGCTGGGCCACCCGCCTGGATTATTTGTTTTGTTCGCGACCGAAATGTGGGAACGGTTCAGTTATTACGGGATGCGGGCCTTGCTGATTTTATACCTCACGAAGCACTGGTTGTATGCCGATGGTGAGGCCGCAATGATTTACGGTAGTTACGCGGCAATGGTCTACGCCGTTCCAGTGTTGGGCGGCATGATTGCCGATCGTTATCTTGGTCTTCGCAAGGCGATTGTTTTTGGTGCGGTATTGCTGGTTGCAGGCCATCTTGGGATGGCTTATGAAGGCCCGCCCGCGGTGGTCATTGGGGAGACGGTTGAGCGGTCTGCCCAACATGAACAAGCCTTCTATCTTGCCCTGTCGTTTATTATCGTCGGGGTTGGTTTTTTAAAGGCGAATATTTCAACCATCGTGGGCGGGTTGTATGGCGAGGGTGATCCCCGGCGCGATGGTGGCTTTACCATCTTTTATATGGGGATCAACCTGGGAGCCTTTGTGGCGACGCTTCTGTGTGCGTATTTGGGCGAAACCTACGGCTGGCGTTATGGTTTTGGTCTTGCTGGGATCGGCATGGTGATCGGATTGCTAACGTTTCTGCTGGGCTCGAAGTATCTCGCGGGACTGGGCCTGCCGCCAGCGCCCGCGACTTTGGCCGCTCGGCGGCTCGGTGTCTCGCTGGAACATCGAATCTATGCCTCGGCAGTCCTATTTGTGGGGCTGATTTGGTTTGCAATTCAAAACACCCAGGAGATGGGGGTCGTGTTGACCTTGTTTACGGGCGTGGTCACGGCCTACGTTATTTGGTTTTCGATTACCGAATGCACGCCCCAGGAGCGAGATCGAATGTTGTCGATGTTGCTACTCATGTTTTTGTCGGTGGTGTTTTGGGCCTTGTTCGAGCAGGCTGGGTCGTCGTTGACGCTGTTTACGGACCGCAATGTGGACCGTGGTGATTTTTTGACAGCGGGTATGTTTGGCAGTTTGAATTCACTGTTTATTATCTTGTTTGCGCCAGCCTTTGCGCTGCTTTGGGTCATGATGGCGCGCGTTCAACGAGAACCGTCCACCCCAATGAAGTTTGGCTTGGCGATTTTGCTGGTCGGCCTAGGTTTTTACGCCTTGGTGCTGGGTGCGGCTTATGCTGGGCCGAATGGCCAGGTCGCAGTCGTGTGGTTGGTGCTCATGTACTGGCTGCATACGATGGGCGAGTTGTGCCTTTCACCGGTTGGCTTGTCCATGGTCACGAAATTATCGGTGCAACGGGTTGCTGCCATGATGATGGGGGTTTGGTTTTTATCCAGTGCCTTTGCAGCCTACGTCGGCGGTTGGATTGCCAGTTTGATGGCCATAGAAGGCTCTGGCAGCGATGTTTCTGGTACGGCGTCCCTCGCGGTCTATGTCACGGTATTTGAAAAGCTGGGATTGTTGGCAGTCGTTATCGGGATTGGGTTAATGCTGGTGGCGCCGAGGATTGCAAAACGGATGCATTAAAGTCTTGGCTGGCAGAAGTGCTGGAGGCAGCCAGTCCCATATTAACGCGCTGATTGGGAGTCATTGCGGCGATGTGGCGTACGGGTTTATTTTGGCTGCGGCGATTAACCTGCGCCGCTGATGGGCAAAGGGTCTTTGAACAGTCGTCTGTCCAAGACCGGGTCGCCGAGTGTCTTGTCCTAGAGCAAATTAAACGGTTTGAAACCGCATTGAGATCGAATTAACGCAGTGCCGGGTGTTTTTTTCGGTGATCCGCTCCCCTTCAAAAACATGCCCCAGGTGACCATCGCACTGACTACAGAGGATTTCGACCCGGTGGCCATCAGCATCGACTTCCCGGCGAACCGCGCCTGGTATTTCATCGTCGAAGGCAGGCCAGCCGCAGTGGGCCTGAAACTTGTCTTCAGAGCGATACAGCGGCTGATCACACTGGCGACAAACGTAAACGCCAGCATCAAAGTGGTCGTCGTATTCCCCCGTAAAAGGCCGTTCAGTGCCTTTTTGTAGAATGACCCAAGACTCTTCGGGCGTCAGTGGTTTTCGGTGATCTGTCATCAGTGGTCCTTTTTAGAGCGCTTGCTGGTTTTGCGATCAGGTTACCAAAGATTGAGCGGCGAATGAAAGCATCTGGTCATTGGGATCCTTTTCGGGGTTTTCCGTGCCTGATAACCTGTCACTTTTGAGCCGAGGCTCACACCTTAATTGCCTGCGTCGTCGTGTCTTCGGTCCGTTAGAGGGACCGGGGACGTTTGATTGGTTGGCCGCTGACGCAGTCCGGTCCCGCTGATGTGAAGAAAATTGTTTGCCGATTGCCGTACGCTTGAATGCGTCCTGCTTGATTCGGCGCAAAGGACGTTGTGTGATCAGCCTTGGATGCGCGGTTTTTGCTCGCTGAGGGCGGTTCAGCATTGCGTCATGGAATTTGGATTGATTGCAAATAAAGCTTACAGTGTGATGGTCGGGATGCGCTTGACAGCGAGTCTGACCCAATGTGAATCAAGGCTTGGCAAGGGGACTTTCGGCTCGATTATCTTTTTTGTTAAGACCAAATTGTCTTTTTAATGCACAGTCAGGAGCGCAGTATGACGTCATATTCAGGTCAGTGTCTTTGTGGTGATATCGCTTATGAAATCTCGGGGGAGCCTCTGATGGCTGGGGTTTGCCATTGTAAAAACTGCCAGCGTCAAGCCGGCTCGGCGTTCTCGACGTTATGGGGCGTTCCAAAGACCAGCATTACGTTTTCGGGTGCGGAACCCAAGCTCTATTTAGACGCTGATACCAACAGTGGCAGTCAGGTAGAGCGATATTTTTGCGGTCGTTGCGGGTCGCCCTTGTACTCCTTGATTCCGGCTCAGGCCGAGATGTTGTTTTTGAAGACCGGCACGTTGGATCAAACGGATAGCTTTGCACCCCAGTTCCATGTTTGGTGTGATAGCAAACAAAACTGGGTGGAATTGGCCGAAGGAGTGCCGCAGATGGCAACCCAGGGTTAAACCAGTGTCCTTTTGACAGGACTTGATACGAGGAATAGGGCCGCAACCATTGGGTGCTCAGGTCGCCAGGGGAATCCGGCGTAACCAAGGAGGAATGAGGTGATTCGATTCGAGTATTATTTTCGGCGGCAGCCGCAGGTCAACTCGGAGGCGTTCCAGGCCGCTTGGCACGATAGCCTGCAAACCGCTTGGTTAGAGGTGCTTAATGGCCTCGGTTGCCAACGCGCGCTTGCAGTACTTGGACAGCATAATGACCTGTTCGATCAAATGAATCACGCTCGAGGTGGCTTGATGCAAGTCCCTTACGATTTGGTCGTTGAACTCTGGTGGGCAAACGATGCCGAAGCCGTTCGGGCTTTGACGGGCGGCGGCCTTGAGCGGCTTGCGGACCTGGTTTCGGCGCAAGCCGCGTGGCTTGATGCAGGACAGTCCCCCGCATGGCTCGCGATGGAATACCCTCAAGTCAATCCAACCCCTGAAGATCTGGTAGCAAGTGCCGGCAGCGTTTTGAAAAAACTGCAGTTCCCGCTGCAGCATCGTCGCGACCTATCAGAAGCCGCGTCGCGGCAGTATTGGTTGCAATCTCATGGCCCCCTCATTCGGCAACACGCACCCGACTCAGGTATCGTGCGTTATGTCCAAGTTCACCGACTGGATCATCCCATGAATGCAAACATTGCCGCTGCTTTGGGTTTCGAGTGCCCGGTTTATTTAGGGCATGCTGAGGTTTGGGTGGGGCCTGGCGGTGGCACCCAGGATGCGCGCCGGCAAGCCAGCCGTGCGGCGGTTGAAGACGAAGCAAAGTTCATCGACTTTGCCGCATCCACGCTGTTCGCCGGCATTGAAATCCGCCTGATTGAATGAGGGCGCTAAACGGCGGTTTATAAACCGTAGGCTTTTTTCAGTAGCGTCATGGGGTGGGCCGCCAAGTCAACCGATTCAGAAAGATTTGCAATGTGAACCGCAGCCATCGGACAATCGCTGGCAAAGTGTTTGGCTTGTTTTGTATCCACAAATCGAACGACAGGCTTGGCAATCTTCAGGGATTTTACGCGGGTTTCTTCTTTGACCGCATAGGTCCCATCATGGCCTGAGCATCGCTCAATCGTATGCACCACAGTATCGTTCACTAAATTCAGGATGTCGCGAGTTTTATTGCCAATATTTTGGACTCTGAGGTGGCATGCAACCTGATAGCTGACTTCTCCAAGGCCTTCTTTAAAGTCTAACTTCAGGCCACCTTCTTTATGCCTTAGGAAAAGATATTCGAAGGGGTCAAAAAACGCATTTTTGACCTTTAAGACCTCCGGATCATCGGGGTACATTAAGGGCAATTCCTGCTTGTACATTAAGACGCAAGACGGGATAGGGGCGATTAGATCAAAACCTTGATCGACGAGTTTCGCGAGCACAGGAATGTTTTTTTCCTTCAAAGCATTGACGCTATCTAAATCGCCCAGCTCTAATTTGGGCATGCCGCAACAGGCCTCTTTGGTCACCAGTTCAATATGAATATCGTTATGAGCGAAGACTTGAGCGAAGTCTTGCCCAAGATCTGGCGTGTTGTAATTGCCATAACAAGTGGCGTAAAGCGCGACCTTGCCCGTTGTGCGCCCGAGCGGAGTTGCTGATTTGGGTGGGGCTGAAAATTGCTTGCGTAGGGTCTTACGGTGATATTCTGGTAATGGCGCGTCAGCGTGCACGCCGAGAGTCGTCTCCAGCGCATTCCGAAAGAGTTTGTTTTTGTTTAATGCATTGGCCGTAACATCGACCAGAGGTATGGTTGTGAGGGCCTTGCCCATGGCGTCGGTGCTGGTCAATAAATTGTCTCGGAAGCTACCACCGTCCGCTTTAAACTTCTGCGCCTTGGCGCGGAGCATCAAATGGGGGAAATCGATGTTCCATTCATGCGGCGGTACATAAGGACATTTGGTCAGGTAGCATAGATCGCAAAGATAGCACTGCTCAACGACATCAAAATAGTCGCCTTTCTCAACACCATCGACTTCCATGGTTTCGGATTCATCGACCAGGTCAAACAGCGTTGGAAAGGCGTCACATAAACTGACGCAGCGGCGGCAACCATGGCAGACATCAAAGACGCGTTCTAACTCCTCGTTGAGTGAATCTCGCTCCCAGAAATTATCTTCCTGCCATCCTAAAGGATGACGCGTTGGGGCTTGCAAACTGCCTTCACCTTGTTGAGCCATAACTTGAAAATCCACGTTGGTTGAAAGACGGGAGTTTAGGGGCTTGTTCGCCGACGTGCTAATGAATGTTTTGATTCGTCCCCATTCACAAAATCAATGGTGATCGGTTACAACTACACTCAATGATGCTGATCTAGCCAGCATAAAGCCTACCGATGATACTGCGACCCATTCTTAAGCCAAGACCCGTGCCATCACCCAATTTTTTCGTGGTGTAAAAGGGCTGACAAATTACCAAGGAATCTTTTGCCCGCGCCAGTCCCAAAAGGTTCCTGTATTGGCCGGCGTGAGTGTGTTGAGCAAAAGAAGGCAGTGCTCGGCGGCGTCCTCTGGGCTTAGCGTGGTCCGGGTCGAACCCGAATTCAAGAAAGGGCTCGACAGCGCTGTCCTCACGGTGCCTGGGTGATAAGCGATCAGGGTTGCCGTTGGTAGGCTTCGTTGCCATTCGATTGCTAGGGTTTTTACCGCCATATTGAGGGCCGCTTTTGCGCATCGGTAGCTATACCAACCACCCAAATCATTATCAGAAATCGAGCCCACGCGAGCTGATAGCGCGATGATTATCGGTCGGTGGCTTGCTTTGAGCGCCGCTTGAGCATGCTTGGCAAGATTCAAGATGGGCGCGGTATTGGTTTCAAAGGACATCATCATGTGCTCGGCGTTAAATTGCCGAATACTTTTCTCAGGACCTTGATGAGGACTGGTCAAGATGCCCGTTGTGTTTATTAAGAGATCAATCGTGGGGAGGAGTGTCATCAAGGCCGCAATTTCTTTCTCAGAGCGAACATCCAGCGTCCGCCAAGACATTAAAGGATGTTGCCAAAGCGGCTCTGACTGATGATGTGTGCCCAGAACTCGCCAGCCCTCTTGGTTAAGTAGCAGACGTGCAAGCGCCCCTCCGAGCCCGCCACTGGCGCCGATGATGACGGCTTGCTTCATGAATAGAGCTTATTGAATCGACGTTTTGCCCACTCTTCATAAATGATATCAGCAAGGGGTTTGACGAGCGGCCACCGTAACCAAGACCAGAGAAAGCCGAACTGCGTTTGCTGCCAGGCATAGACGCTTGCATCGAGCCCGCTCAGCCATTCGCCATCAGGTTTGCGCAGGTGCAAGCGGTTTAAGAACTCTCGCTTGGTTTCTTGGTTTAAATCAGCGGCGTGATGGATATCGGTGAGCTTTAAAGAATCCCTTTTATGTTGGGTCAGATGGCGCATTTCGATGGAGCATAGGGGGCATTGCCCGTCGTAATAAAGCTCTGCAGGTTGTAAAGAATCAGACATGGTCGGTCATCATAAGATTTGAGAAGTCTTACGAGCTGGCATCCTAATTAGATTGGATGGGGCGCGCGCCGAGTTTAGGCGCGCGTATCAAGTTGATCTCGAATTTTTAGATGTTGAGCGCGATTGAGAGGGTAGTTAATAACGGGCAACACAGCGAGCAATAGGCCTGTGGCCGTGCCAACAGCGTAGGTCCATAACAGTCCCTGCAACGCGGTCTCGGAATTTTCGGCGCCAGGTTGAAAAGCAAAAACAGTCTCTAGGATGGTAAAGGACAAACCCACAGCGACCGCCGCGCCCAGCTTGTTTGTCGTTGTGAGCATCGCAAAGAAGAGTCCGGCTCGTTTCTCGCCGGAGTCGAGCTCATCAAGGTCTGTTAGATCTGCCATCATTGTTCTAAGCAAGGTTGGGGCCGCACCAAAGGCGACGCCAAAGGATAATGTAAAACCCCAGAGTACAACCGCATTACCCGGCTCTGCGAGCGGAATTAGGATGAGGTTGATTAAGGCCCCATATCCAAGGGCAATGGTGAGCGCCTTTGCTTTACCGAGTTTGAAGGCAAGCTTCATCCACAATGGCATTGCAAGAAAACTTGCAATGAAATACAGCAGAAGTGCGAGGCTTGCATGCCCCGGCAGTTCGAAATACTTGCTGGCAACAAAAATATAAAGTGCGCCGCTCACCGCAGTGCCAAAGCCCGCTAAAAAATCCGCAGCAAGTAATCGCCACATCAGTTGGTTCGACATCAATAGAGAAATTTGTGCCTTAATTGACAGGGAGCTGCGGCTACTAGACCGTTTGTCGGGAACGAAAGCGAGGGTTGGCACAGCTAGCAGCGGAAATAAAATAATACAGAACCATCCCATGCTGGCGACTTTAGATTGTTGGTCGTCGACACCGGTGGATTCCAGTAGGGCGGGCAGCGCGAGAACGATGGTCATCCCGCCGATCACGAAAATTTCACGCCAGCCGAAGAGCCGCGTTCGCTCGTCGTAGCTATCGGATAATTCCGCGCCCCAGGATTGATGCGAGATGGCCATCATGGTGTAGCCGACATAAAGCATAATGAGCCAAAAAAGAAGATATCCTCCACTGACGTCTTCCGGTGATGGGATGAAGACTTGATATACCGATAAGACAAGGATCGGTACCGCCAAGGCAATCCAGTGCTTTCTTCGCCCCCAGCGAGTTTCAAAGCGGTCAATGAGATAGCCCATGGCGGGGTCGGTCACAACATCCCAGACCCTGGCAAGCGTGAAGATCAGTCCGACTGTGATTAAGGAAAGTCCCAAGCCCTCACTGTAAAATCTAGGCAGGTAAACGGCTATGGGCATTCCCATGGCGGCCATGGGGAGTGCGACACCTGAATAAGCCGCAAGGGTAAAAGGTTTTAGGGGCTGTTGCATGCAGGCCATCCTGACTCAGTAATGATTCGATCCTACACTAGATGGGTTGTGCTGCGCGGAATAAAAAGCACGCCGGATTGCAAGAGTAGTTCTGTTTAAGAACGTTTTTAGTCAGTACAATTTGCGAAAGAACTTGGTACAGGTTGAGCTTCTAATGGTTTACTTGAAAACAACGAGTAAAAGAAGTTGAACGCTCAAGAAAAGCCCAATTTAGCCGCGATCTGCGTGCGATCAGGCAGTCATTTGGATTTGGTGGTCCAAGAGGTCCCGGTGCCAAAACCGCCAGGGCCCGGAGAGATTCAAGTTGCGCTGACTGCGTCGGGTCTTAACTTTAGTGATCTTGTGAAGTTTGCAGGCACCTACCAGGTTCAAACGCCGCGACCATTTTTGGTAGGAGGTGAGGCGTCTGGCCGGGTCGTAGCGGTTGGGTCCTCGGTTCAGGACTTGGCAATAGGGGATGTCGTTTTGGCGCCAACCGGCTGTGTCCGATTTCAGACCCTGCCGGCCTGTCAAGCAACAAAGGTGCCGGATGGCATCGATCTGATGGTGGCGGCATCTTTTCGTCAGAACTATCAAACGGCAATCGATGGCTTACAGCGAGCGCAGTTACGCCCAGGCGAGACTCTGTTGGTGCAGGGCGCGGCAGGTGGTGTTGGGCTTGCGGCAGTCGACATTGGCTTGCAGATGGGCGCGCGTGTCATCGGCGTGGTCAGCACCGAAGCGAAGCAGGCTGTGGTGGCGCGCTATGCTGCCGAAGCCGTTCTACGCACCGAACAAGGATTCCGATCTGAGGTTTTAGCGCTAACAAAGGACCAGGGTGCTGACGTCATTTTTGATCCTGTCGGGGGGGATGTGTTCGATGAATCCGTTCGCTGCATCGCGCCCTTCGGTCGCATTTTGGTTGTGGGGTTTGCCAGCGGTCGCTCGGCGCTCGCCAAGACCAACCACCTATTGGTAAAAGATGCTACCGTCATAGGCTATACCGCGGGTGGTTTGCGTAAGCATCGGCCCGAGGAAGCCGAGCGTCAGGCTCAGACCCTCATGCGCTGGCTCGCCGCGGATCGCATCAAGCCCTTTATCTCCCATGTGCTCCCGCTTGCGGAAATCCAAGCGGGGTACCAACTGATCGTCGATCGAGAGGTTGTTGGTAAGGTCATGATCGACCTTACCTAAATAGATCATTTAATCCGGATAGGCAGCCTGACAGGCTTCTCTAAGCAGGAGTGTGCCGGACTCTGTGGTGACTTTTGTAAGCGACTTTAAAATGCAAGCAGCCGCTTTTGCGTTAAGCTGCGTGGGCTCGTTGAGAGGCGTTGTTTCTATCCAGCGAAGACCGGGATTCGATCGCATTCGGTGGCCCATACCGGGTTTCGAATGATTGAAATCACCAAGGACGACATGCTGTCCGGCCTGATCATTGACGATGATATCGACGTTCATATCGGTAAGTGCGTTGCGTTGATTTAGTCTGTCATGCTGCGCCGTCAGTACCTCCGGCGGAAGTAGGCGCTGGATGGCGGCTGAATCTAGAACATTGATTGATCCCGCTCGAATCACTTTGATTTTCTGCTCCGCTTGCGTCGGCAAGGCCTTGTCACTAGCGAACTGAATCAGGATCGTTTCCTCAGGGGCTTCACCCGGACCGGTCGGCGCTGGCAAAGCCTCGTCGCTAACGAACTGGATCATGAGCGTCTCTTCAGCGGCCTCACCCGGGCTGGTTGGCGCTGGCGTAGCCTTGTCGCTAACAACTTGGATCATGAGCATTTCCTCAGCGACCTCGCCCGGGCTGGATGCGTGAGCGTCGTGAGTATTCACAGCCAGCTCTTTTGGACTGCGTGTTTCTTCGGCGACGCTCGTTGGGGTCTGGATCAAAGCGCTAACAAGGATTGCTGTCAAACTGATGGCGCTGGGCAAGGTAAGTGATTTCATTGAAATTCTCAGATACAAAAATCTATGATAGCGGATGCTGCGGCCGCTGTCACAGATTAGGCGGATTAGGCTGCGTCGGGCATCTTTTTGCGTTTGATGCCTGTTTTGATTGAAGTGTTCTCACGGGCTGCGAAGGGCTGACCGGAACAATCCTCACAAGGCAAACGTCTGACGATAAGGGCGACCCTGATAGTTGAATCGGTTAGTTTTGACGGTCTTGGTGACCGGGTTTGTTCCGTTAGGGCTGAGCGCGATGTGAGAACTCGCCTTCAAGAGGCCGGGTGATCTGTCAGCGACATCGGCAGCCCGCGTGCTTTAACGGGCTTCAGTACAGCCGGAAGGCGACTCGAATCAAAGACGCGATTGCCCGGCAGCTGAGCTAATGCATCAAGATCCAATTGTTGATTTTGCGACGGCTCAAGACAGGTATCCGGCCAATGAATCGAAAAGGCCTTGTCGAAGCAGCTTTCGATGATGCCTTGCAGTGCTTGCGAATGAGCGCCTGGGCAAAGCAGCAGCACGTGATGCCAAGAACAAGGCAGAAGAAGCTGTTGCTGGACGTAATGGATTCGGCCCACGAGGTCCGCCGATCGCTCTTCGGTGAAAAGGTTGCTGCTGGGCACATCCCGCTCGATGAGTAGATCACGCAAGCACTGGGCTTCGGTTCTGCCGGGGAACAAATCAAGGGTATGGTGGCAGCACCCTGTGGTGATGAGGCTGCTGGTCAAGCCTGCATGAAACGTCTCAGCGGCTTGATCAGCGATTTGGACAAGACTTGGCGCGGTGCGGTCAACGTCGCCAGCAAGAATCAACACCGCATCAAAGGCCCCCATCATAGTGCGTTCATCCAAAAGGCGGCCGTTACGAGTCTGGATTGAAGGTCAGAGAATCTAGTTGGAAAAAACAAAACCTGGATACCCCTCACGTTTAACTTGTTCGCAAATCTCGACATAACTCGGAAAACCGCCAACATAGGGCATAAAGATTCTGGGTTTGCCTGGGACATTTGCGCCAAGATACCAAGAGTTGCAGGTGGGGAATAGGGTGCCCGCAGCGATGGCGTTGCCCGCTTTGACCCAGTCTGATGCGGCCGCGTCGGTCGCTTCAATCGTTAGGGTTTGGCGCTGTCGCATCGCATCGAGACAATCCATAATCCAGTTGATGTGTTGCTCAATTGTGACAATCATGTTCGACAGCACCGAGGGGCTTCCTGGTCCTGAAACGGTAAAAAAGTTCGGAAACCCATCAATCGCGAGGCCTAAATAGGTTACGGGTCCTGCAGACCATTTCTCAGCCAGCGTGATCCCGTCTCGACCTTGGATATCAATCTTGAGCAGCGTACCCGTCATTGCGTCAAATCCGGTGGCGAAAATCAACATGTCAAAGTCATACTGCGTGCCGTTGGTGATCAAGCCTGTTGGCGTAATGCGCTCGATCGGGTGGTCTTTGACACTCACAAGGTCAACATTTTCGCGGTTGTAAGTTTCATAGTAATTGGTGTCAACGCAAACGCGTTTGCAACCGAGCACTTGGTCTGGGCACAGCTGCTCGGCAGTCTCGGGGTCGGTCACGGTGCTTCGAATCTTGTTACGAACAAACTCTGCTGCAATTTGATTGGCCTCAAGGTTGCTGCCGGTATCACTAAAGCTACTGCTGAAACCGAGTCCGCCTTCTTGCCAGCGTGCTTCAAACCGCTGCGTTTGACCCGCCTCATCAAGGTCGAAAACGGATGCCTCCCAGCGGGTTTGATGGGCGCCGAATGCAGCAAACATTTGCTGATTCAGTGCTCTGAAGTCGCCGTAATGCGCTTTGATTTCTTGAGCATAGTCTTCGTCGATCGGACCATTGTGAGCAGGAATGGCGTAATTAGGCGTTCTTTGAAAGACCGTTAAATGCGCGCAGGAGGCTGCAATGATGGGAATGGATTGAATTGACGAGGAGCCGGTGCCAATAATGCCGACGCGTTTACCGGAGAAGTCCACGGGATGATGAGGCCAGGTACCAGTGTGGTACGCCTCACCTTGAAAGTCATCTCGGCCTTCAAATTCTGGCAGGTTGGTTGAGGAGAGGCATCCGGTTGCCATGATGCAAAAGCGGCTAAAGAAAACGTCGCCTGCAGCCGTCTCGGTGCGCCAGAGGTTACTTGTTTCTAAAAAGGTCATGGTCACGGCTAAAGTACTGAACCGGATATGGGGTCGTAACGCGAATCGATCGGCAACATGATTGGCATAATGCAATATTTCTGGCTGGGCCGCGTAACGCTCAGTCCAAGACCAGTCTTGTTGTAACGTGTCATCAAATGAGTAGGAGTACTCCATGCTCTGGACATCACATCGCGCGCCTGGATACCGGTTCCAGTACCAGGTGCCGCCAACATCGCCGCCCCGTTCTAGGACCACGGCGGACCGATTGCTGTTCAGAGCACGCTGCAGGGCGTAGAGGCCGGCAAAACCAGCACCAACAATGATCAGGTCGAGGGGGTTGGCCTCTGATGAGGGTGCGTCGTCCAAAAGTGGCATATCGATCGATCTCCTGTTGCGTCCGAAATTGAACCACGTCGGACACATTTACTCAAACCAGCAATCCGGACATACTCGGGAAACCGCAAGGCTGCTGTGGTCTTGGCGCAAAGTCTTGCCCAGATTGGGTCCTATTTAAGGAAACGTGATGAACCGGACTTTGGTGGTGTTAACTCTGGCAGCCTGTATGGCGCAGACGGGCGCGCCAATCGTTGTGTTGCTCGGCGGTATCATTGGCGCCGAACTTGCGCCGTCGCCGGGTCTAGCAACCCTGCCGGTTGCATTGATGATACTAGGAACCGCAGCCTCAACGATTCCTGCCTCGTTCATCATGCGCCGCTTTGGTCGGCGCAAAGGGTTCTTATTTGCAGCCAGCTACGCCGTGATTGCCGGGTTGCTCGCGGCCTTTGCGGTTCAGACGGCGGCGTTTTGGCTGCTCTGCACCGCGACCTTTCTGATCGGAAGCCATAATGCCTTTGTTCAGCAATATCGCTTCGCGGTTGCCGAATCGGTCCCGGCGGCACGCCTAGGTCGATCGTTATCCGTCTTGATGTTAGCCGGCGTGGTGGCTGCCTACCTAGGACCGAAAACCGCGACGTTGCTACAAGATCTTGTGCCGAGTGCGGTCTATGCAGGGTCCTTTTTAGGCTTATCAGTCCTAATGGCGGGCGCTGGGATGGTTTTGTCCTTTTATGTGCCGGATTCCTGTGAGACAGAAGTCGGTGGTCAGGGCGGTCGGTCTTTGTGGCAAATTGCGCAACAACTTGATTTCAAGATCGCGATTGTGGCCTCAGTGGCCGCCTGGAGCATCATGAGCCTTTTAATGACGGCGACGCCGGTTGCAATGCATCGCTTGGATCAATTCAGCCTGGTTGATACCGCCTGGGTCATTCAAAGCCATATTATGGCAATGTTTTTACCTTCATTAGTGAGCGGCCTGTTATTGGACCGCGTCGGGCCGCTTCGTATGATTACGGCAGGTGCGGGGATCTTGATCGTGTGTTTGGGGGTTGCGTTTGCAGGGCGGCACCTGATGCATTATTGGTGGGCGTTGGTGCTGTTGGGGATTGGCTGGAACTTTATGTATTTAGGCGGAACGGCCTTACTGACTCGAACTTATGAAGCCAACGAACGGTTCAAGGTTCAGGCCTGCAATGATTTCGTTGTCTTTGCAATGCAGGCGGTTGCGGCCTTGTCCTCCGGGTTTTTGTTGTTCAGCTTTGGCTGGTCCTGGTTAGTCTATCTCAGCGCCGGGGTGCTCATTGTGCCCCTGGCGCTAGTGGGCTACAAGCAATTAGCGCTTAAAGGCCTCAAAGCGTGAGGTGGACGGACGGATTGTTCTCGCCTACTTAAAAACGGCAATTAACTTCGGATAAAGTTGCGCGAGTTCCTGGCTGAGCAGTGCAAATTGCGCATCAAGTTCGGCAAGCGCTGCAATTTCTGGCTCAAGCCCATCTAAGTCGTCAGCTTGCTCGGTGAGCGCCTCGTATTTGATCTGACTCAGAACCAGGTCTTTGTCCAAGGTAAACGATAGGCTCTGATCCCAGGTTAGCTTGAGTTTGCTGCAGAGCTTACCGGTATCAAGGTGCGCTAGAATCTCTTTGCTCTGCAGCGCGACCTTTCGGCAGGTAATGCTCGATCCGTCCTCTGGGTCAAAAAGATCGCACGCATTGCCGAGGTCGAAACCCGATGGTGGCTGATTTCTTTTCAGCCATTGGGTGAATAATTGACCCGCTGATTGCTTGGATTCGATGCGAGTGACAGCAAGCGTGCCAAGGGTCATTCGAAGATAATTTAAAAAGGTGTCGACGTCGGTGGCGGACGCGCTATTGATCACCAGCAGCCCGGCCGCTGGATCAATGTAGCCGAGTATCCGTCGGTGTTTGCTCAGCGCTCTTGGTAACAGCTCACTGAGGGCGGCTTCTTTGAACTGTAGCCGCTGTTTTGAGGAGGGTTTTTGACCTTCAAGGTTTGTCCAGTGATTCGATTTCTCAGAGATGAGTTCTTGTAGCGCACTGGTTGGAATCACTTTTTCTTCGCGTTTTCCGCAGAATAACACCCGATTGCCGAATTGGCGGGTCAGATCCGTAAAGCCGTCGGGCAGGGGTGAAACCCAGCCGAAGGTACTCTGACTGAAGGAGCTGCAGGGCTCGAAGGCCTCATTAGCCAGTAAGTCGTCAAAGTGTTCCGGTAAGGTGTCTGAGAAACTTAAAATGGTCGCGCTGGAAAACAACATGGAGATTACTCATAAAGTGAAAAGCCAGTATACGCGAAACTTCCATCGGATCATGGATCACATTCATGGCGTTGCATCGTATACTGCACCGATGAGCCAAGAGAAAGCCAAATGCTGCAGATCGAATCCTTAAGCTGCTTTCGGCAAGATCGTTGTCTTTTCAAAGACTTAAATGCCAAGGTTTTGCCTGGGCAGGCGTTGCAAATCGTGGGCGAGAACGGCTCCGGTAAGACGACGTTGTTTAAAATTTTGGCTGGATTATTTGAGGAGTATGACGGTCGGGTGATCACCGCCGCTGGCAGCCTGTATCTGGGTCACCGGTATGGCGTGAATGATCAGTTAACACCCGTTGAAAATTTAAAATTTTTGCTAAAGCTGAATGAAATCCAGTTGGCGCCTGGGCTGCTAATGGATGCCTTAGCGCGGTTTCAGCTGTCCGCTGAGCTCGATCAGCCCTGCGCTGCCCTCTCTGAAGGCCAAAAGAAGCGAGTCGCGTTGGCGCGGTTGATATTGACCTCTGCTCGGATTTGGTTACTGGATGAGGCCTTTAGTGCCCTGGATGCCCCCGGGCGCGCTGTCTTGTCCGAGGTCTGTCAGGCGCATCTTGCGTCCGGCGGGATCCTGATCTTTAGTAGTCACCAGGGTATCCCAGAGTTTGCTGCTGCGGCGCAATTGCGTCTCGAGGTCGGGTCATGATGCTGTTGCTTCGAGAGCTCAAAATCATGCTCCGGTCTCCCGCTGGGGCGATTCAGTCGCTGATGTTTTCGGTGTTGGTCATTGCCTTGTTTCCATTGGCGATTACCCCAGACCCTGACCAGTTGGAACCCCTGGGCATTGGGTTAATCTGGGTGGTGACGCTTCTTTCGTGCTTGCTGGCAGCGGATAAAAGCCTGGCGGGTGATTATGCAGATGGCAGCCTGGAGCAGATGGTCCTGAGCGACTACCCCCTGTGGTGGGTGTGCTTGGTCAAAAGTATGGCGCACTGGGTCAGTTGTGCGCTGCCACTGTTGCTGATGGCCCCCATACTGGGCGCCATGCTTGCGATGCCTTTGGATCGTATTGTTTGGCTGATGGCGTCGCTGGTTCTTGGGTCCCCGATTTTGAGTTTGTTTTGTATGTTGGGCGCCATGCTAACGGTTGGGTTGAATCAAAGTAGTGCGTTGCTGCCCATCTTGATCGCCCCATTCCTGGTGCCAACCTTGATTCTGGGTACCCAGTGGGCGACGACCGGGGGCGAGGCTTTTTATGGCTACATGTTGGCTGCCTTGCTGTGCCTATCTCTTGTGACCCTGCCCTTTGCAACGGCGGTGGTCGCAAAAATAGCGGTTAGCCGCTAAGTCTGTGGCGACAGACCTGTTACAATTGGCGGCGAAGCTTTAAAGGTAGATCGATCGTGTGGCGCTGGTTTCATCAATGGGGTAGCCCCAAATTTTTTTACCATCGTAGCGGCGCGCTGATACCCGTCTTGGCATTGGCGAGCGGTTTGATTTTGGGTGCCGGCGTTTTCTGGGGCTTGTTGATTGCGCCTGCTGATTATCAACAAGGCGAAAGCGTTCGAATTATGTATGTTCACGTGCCGGCTGCAATTTTGGCGCAATCAAGCTACGCCATGATGGCGGTCATGGCGCTGATTTCCCTTATCTGGCGTCTCAAGATCGCGGATGCAGCCGTTCAAACGGTGGCCCCGATTGGCGCGTGTATCACGCTTTTAGCGTTGGCAACGGGATCGCTTTGGGGCAAACCCATGTGGGGAACCTATTGGGTGTGGGATGCGCGCTTAACCTCGACCTTAATCTTGTTTTTTTTGTTCGCTGGGGTGCTCGCCCTCAGAAATGCAGCCGGTCAAAGCCAGACAGCGGGCAGGGCAGCATCGGTTTTAGCCGTGATTGGGCTGCTGAACCTTCCGATTATAAAATACAGTGTTGATTGGTGGTTCACGCTGCATCAGCCAGCAAGTTTTACACTGACCGATCGCCCCGCAATGCCTTTTTCGATGTGGGGACCACTTCTGATGATGGTTGTCGGTTTTTATGCTTGGTTTTTCTTGGCTTGGTTGATTCGTTTGCGTCATGAGCTCGTAAAACGAGAAATTCGTTCGGATTGGGTCCAGCAGATGATGAAACAATGAGTTTTGAAACGATAACCGCTTTTCTAGCAATGGGCGGTTATGCGACCTACGTCTTTGCCTCCTATGGTCTGACGGTTCTGACCCTCGGCGGCTTGCTTTTGGCGGAGTCCCGTCGGCATCGAGCCTGGCTGCAGCGGCAGGGTTCGCGGCGGCGGTCAGAGGAGGTCTAATCAGTGAAATTGGGCGCAATGAAACCGCAACGACGGAATCGGTTATTGCTGATCTTAGGCTTAGTAGGCGGCTTAGGCCTGGCGCTGACCTTCGTTTTGAAGGCGTTGAACAGTAATATTAATTTGTTTTACACACCGGTGCAGGTCATTGCCGGTGAGGTGCCCATAGGCGCCCGCGTCAGGGCCGGTGGCATGGTTGAAGCCGGCTCGATTCGGCGTTCGGATGGGTCCTTGGAGGTTGCTTTTATCGTTTCAGATTTAGCTGGCGCGGCTTTTGAGATTCGTTATACCGGGATCCTGCCAGACTTGTTTCGCGAAGGCCAAGGGGTCGTCGCAACCGGCACACTGAGCCAGGATGGGGTGTTTTTTGCCGAAGAAATTCTCGCCAAGCATGATGAAAAGTATATGCCGCCGGAAGTTGCGATGGCGTTGGACGCAACCAGACAAGATCCCTTGCAGCCATGATTGTTGAGCTAGGCCATTTTTGCGTTGTGATCGCGTGCCTTCTAGCGTTTTTGCAAGTTGTGCTGCCCAGCATCGGCTTAAAGCAGAACAACGCCCAGCTGATGGCCTCCGCGTCGAGTCTTGCCTACGGCGTTTTTGTGTTTACGCTACTCGGGTTTCTAGCATTGATTCACGCCTTCGTTACCGACGATTTTTCAGTTGGGTACGTTGCGAGTCACTCCAATACGCGGTTGCCATTGCAATTTAAGGTGTCGGCGCTTTGGAGTGCGCATGAAGGGTCATTCCTGCTGTGGACCCTTGTGATGTCGATTTGGACGATGATGGTCGCGCGGTTCTCAGCACCGTTAACCACCGATATGCGAGCACGGGTTTTGATTTGCCTTGCGGCCTTAGGATTTGGTTTTTATCTGTTTTTGCTCCTGACCTCGAACCCCTTTGAGCGCGCGTTACCTTTTTATCCAGCTGAGGGCGCGGACTTGAATCCACTTCTTCAGGATTTTGGCCTCATTGTTCATCCGCCGCTGCTCTACATGGGGTATGTTGGCTTGTCGGTACCGTTTGCGTTCGCCATTGCCAGCCTGTGGGGAAATACCTTGGATGTGAGTTGGGCGCGTTGGTCACGCCCCTGGACGAATTTGGCGTGGGCGTTTTTGACGATGGGCATAACCCTTGGGAGCTGGTGGGCCTATTACGAGTTGGGTTGGGGCGGCTGGTGGTTTTGGGATGCGGTTGAGAATGCGTCGTTTGTCCCTTGGTTGATCGCAACCGCTTTGATCCACTCCTTGGCGGCCACCGAAAAGCGCGGCGTGTTCAAATCTTGGACGGTGCTGCTCGCGATCTTTGGGTTCTCGTTTAGTTTGCTAGGCGCCTTTCTGGTACGGTCTGGGGTTTTGACCTCCGTTCATGCCTTCGCGGTGGACCCGGAGCGCGGTGCTGCGATTTTGATGTTTTTGGTGCCGGTGATTGGGGGCTCTTTGCTGCTTTATGGCGCGCGCGCCTGGGATCTTCGCAGTCGGGTGACGTTTAAACGCTCAGGACGAGAAAGCTTTATCTTGGGCAACAATGTATTGCTGACGGTCAGTGCGGCGGTGGTTTTGCTCGGCACGCTTTATCCCTTGGGTTATGAGGCTCTGACGGGCGGCGACAAAATATCGATAGGCCCTCCGTATTTCAATGCGGTGTTTGTGCCCCTGATGCTGGCGCTCATGGCATTGATGATTTTGAGCCATCGCAGCCGTTGGTGGGCAACAGATCGATCTCTGCTGACCGCTGGGCAGGGCGTCTTCACAGCGATTGCCGCGGTCGCAGCGATTGGCATCTCGGTTGTCATGGGGCCCATCAAGCTCTGGATCATTGGGGTCGCCTGGCTCGCGTTTATGATTCTTTTGAATTTAGGGTATGAGCTTCATCGGCGCGTCAGGCTTAAATCGAATCCATTCAGTCGATTGTTCAACCAACCTCTGGCGGTCTATGCCATGGTTTTAGGTCATGCAGGTATTGCGGTGACGGCCCTTGGCATTGTGACTACCGTGATGCTGAGTGAAGAGGCGGATCTGTTCATGGCGCCGGGTGATCGGGCCGAGGTGGGCGCCTATGACGTGCAGTTTTATGGGACCAATAATATCGAAGGCCCAAACTATGTCGCCGATAGAGGGCGCGTTGAGGTATCACGCGCCGGGGAGATCATCGCCACCTTGTTTCCGGAAAAGCGGCGTTACCTTGCCAGTCAATCGATCATGACCGAAGCGGATATCCATGTGCGTTCATTGGGGGATATCTACGTTGCGCTAGGTGAGCCGCTAGAAAATGGTGCCTGGGCGGTGCGCGTGCACATTAAGCCCCTGGTTCGGTTTATCTGGTTCGGGGGCATATTGATCGCGCTCGGCGGCGTGCTTTCGATTTTTGATCGCCGTTATCGGGCGCCTGTGGCACGATCATCGCGACAGGCGCCGCCTGCCCCGAGCCGGGAGGCAGTGCATGGCTAAACAAAGCGTCTTGATCCCGGCTTTCGTGTTCGCAGGCATCGTGGTTTTGCTGTGGTTTGGTTTTCAATTGTCAGACCCGCATCTTTTGCCCTCGCAAAAGCTTAATGACCCGGTGCCCGATTTCGAGCTGCCGAGTCTTACGGCAGTGGGCGAAACGCTTAACGCGGCGGATCTGACGGGTGAAATTTCCTTGCTGAATGTCTGGGCAACTTGGTGCCCGAGTTGTATTGCAGAACATGGGGAGCTGACTCGAATTTTTGAAACAACCGGTCTGCGCATTATCGGGGTAAATTACAATGACGACTCAGATGCAGCGCGCGCCTGGTTAAAGCGCTGGGGTGACCCTTACGCATTTCATATTGTGGATGAGGACGGGACGCTTGCTATCGATCTGGGTGTTTACGGCGCGCCTGAAACCTTCGTTGTGGATGCCGGCGGCATTATTCGTTATCGCCACGTTGGGGTTGTTACCCAAAAGGTGTTCGAAGAAACCTTTGCGCCGCTGATTCAAAATCTAAAGGATGCGTCATGAGGGGCCGCTGGGTATTGGCCGGGTGCCTGTTCTGGGTTTTAAGTGCTCCGAGTTTGGGCGCGATTGAAGCCCAGGCGTTTCCTGACGAGACGATTAAGGCGCGTTACTACGATTTGATTGCAACGCTGCGGTGCCCCCAGTGCTTGAACACCAACTTGGCGGGGTCGGACGCGATGATCGCCCAAAACCTGCGAGCCACGGTGCTGCGGCTTTTAGTGGAAGGCAAATCGGACGCTGAAGTGGAACAGTTTATGTTCGAGCGTTATGGCGACTTCATCCTGTATGAGCCGCGTTGGACTGCAAAAACCTGGTTGTTGTGGCTCGGGCCACTTGGCTTGGCTTTAGTTGGCCTGAGTGTTTGGTGGTCTATGGGCGCCTCGTCCCGCAAGACTCGGCACGGCTTGTCCGAGTCAGACCGCGCAAATCTCAAGCAGTTGATGGATCGATGATCTCGCTTTTTTGGTTATCAGCCGTCGGGCTCCTGCTTTTAGCATCGGTCTTTGTTGTGTTGGCGCTTTGGTGGTCGGTCAAACGATCAAGCGAAGGCGCCCTGGCGCGAGCCGAAGGCAATCTGCAGTTGCACGAAGAGCGGTTGCAAGAATTAGCGCAGGCCCTATCCGCCGGGGAGATCACCAAAGCGGAGTACTCTGGGCAGGTGGAAGATCAATCTCTGGTGCTCTTGGAAGATGCTGGGCCACTCCTAGCAGCGGGTGATGCAGGGCAACTGAACCAAGGCGCAGCGCGTGGATCAAAGGGCGTATTTGCCATGGGTTTGGTCTTCCTAGCTTTGGTGAGTACCTTTTGGTTCAGCGACGCCGGGTGGTCACAAGGCGCCCTCACCGAGCTCACTTTTACCGAAAGCCTGCAGCAGAACCGGGATACGCCTAGGTCGAAGGCGGAATTAGAAGCAATGGCACGCGGTCTTGAGGCAATCCGAACTTTATCGCCCGACAACGAACAGGTTGGTTTCTACCTGGGCCAATTACAACTCACCCTCGGCGATTTTGATCGAGCCGTTGAAATCTTTGCGCCGCTCGCCGAGCGGTATCCTGAAGATGGCGATTTGGCGGTTGCGCTGGCTGAGTCGCGCTACCTGCAGCAGGGACGGCAACTGACGCAAGATCTTAGAGTCTTGTTTGAACGCGCCGTCGAGCTTAAGCCGAACAGCGTCTCCTTGCTTGAAATATTAGGTATGGAAGCCTTTAAACGAGGTGAGACAGCGCGCGCGAAACGGTTTTTCGAACGCGCGCTCACCTTCGCGGATGGGGAACGGGCAAAGCTGATTGCGACGGTTTTAAAGGGTTTGCCGGCGGCCTCTGAGTTGGTTGAAACAGGCCAGGCGTCGGTTGTCAGTCAAGATGAGCCACCGATCTTGAACCCTCGACGAGTTCGAGTCACGGTGACGAAGGATCCCGCGCTGGATGTGAATCCGGCGTTAACCGTCTATGTTTTTGCCAGAGCCGTAACAGGTCCACCCATGCCCCTTGCGGTGGTCAAGCGTACCGTATCCGACCTGCCCCTGCAGGTCGTATTAGATGAGTCGATGGCAATGATGGCGGGGTTATCCATTGCGGATTTTGATCAAATCATCGTGACCGCAAAGATCTCGGAGACGGGCCTTGCAACACCAAGTTTGACGGATCGCGCCGTCGAATCGGGCGTGATTGAATTCGATGAAAGCGAGGCTGAGGTTTCATTGGTGCTGCGTTAGATGCAGCGCCTTTAATGATTTGGGTCGATCGGATCTTTTTTTTCGAGGGACTGCGCGGGCTTGGCATCATTGGCTCGTGATGCTTGCCGCTCACGGCGTAGCGGTCGGATGACTAAAAAGAACAAACCGGTACCCATGATTAAGCCAAATCCTACCCCGAAAACAATCAGTCCCACGTTAACCATCCTTGCTTGGCTTTTGTCGCTCAAGTCGATAGTAGCGGTAAACCGATACCGATCGCCAGCTTTGGTGAAGCAATACGCGAAAGCAAGCCCGCAAGGCTCGCGCGTTGCGCTGAATCAAAGGCAGTTTGGGTGGATAAAGCTGGGACTGTTGTTGGCCTTGATGCAAACGGCTTTTGTTCAGTCTGCCGGGGCTGAAAGTGATCCGGCTCAAGGTGTGCGAGCAGAGTCGGCACGCGCGTTGGAGCCATCTCTTGAGGTCTCGATTCAGGGATTTGAAGCAAGTATCCGGGCGCAAGCTCAGGATCTACCGGGTGCGGCGGCCGTGTTGGTGATTAATGGTAACGTTAGGCCGCTGATGCTGTTTGGCTTTCAATCGATGACGGATATTCGTCCGATAACCGAGGAAACGGTCTTCCAATTGGCCAGTTTGTCGAAGTCTTTTACAGCGACTGCGATTGCACTCGCCGTCAATGATGGCCATTTGCAATGGGGCGAGCCCCTTGTGACGCGCTTACCCGAGCTTAACTGGAGTGATGCGCGGCGTGCCAAAAAGCTCAAGCTATTTCATCTCGCCAATCAGTCCTCGGGGTTGATGCCTCATGCTTACACTAACCTGGTTGAGGATGTTGTGAGTTATAACAACATCCTCAATCGGTTGCACGAGGTCCCCTTTGTGTGTGACCCAGGGGCTTGCTACAGCTACCAGAATGTTGTGTTCAGTCTTCTTGGTGATGTCTTGATGCAAGCAACAGGGATGTCTTATGCCCAGTTTCTTGAACAAAGACTCTTTGCGCCGCTGAACATGCAGGCGGCCTCGGTCGGACGGGCCACATCTCGGACGGACCAATTGGCGAGTGCGCATGTCTTGCGTGATGACCGTTGGGTCGTCGTCCCTCGAAATCAGCGGTATTATAAGGTTGCGCCGGCTGCGGGCGTGAACGCCAGTATTGCCGATATGCGGCAATGGCTGTTGGCCCATTTGGGCTTGATTGAGGGGGTTCCCCGCGCGCCCCTCGCGCAGTTGCAAAGTCGCTACATTGCCAATGAAGCGGCCGACAATCACTATCCCAATGATGACCGAATCAGCAAAGCGGGTTATGGCTTGGGTTGGCGCGTCTTTGCCTTTTCAGGTGTCGATGGGTTTGCCCATCATGGCGGCTACGTCCGCGGTATGCGCAGCGAGATGATTTTTCACCGCGGCGCCAAGTCGGGCCTGGTGTTCCTAACGAACTCTGAGCCAGCCGCTTTGAATCGATTGAGCCTTGCGTTTGCTGAATGGCTTGCAGCGCCTCAGAACGCGGAAACCTTGGCATGGGGCGACGGGATAAAACAGGCACCCTCAAGTGCGCCGTTAGGGGACCTTTGAATTACTTGGGGTAGCGCAAAGTGATTCGGTGAGACGCCGTTTAGGCGGACGCGAGTCTGGCTTAGATTCTGTTGTAAATGGGCTCGAATCGTCTCGGGCAGCTCAGCCATTAAAGTTACGAGCTCGGTGCCTGAGACATCGATACGGCCTTGGTGGGCTGCGTCTTGCACGGTTAGACCATAGTCGGATAAGAAAATGGCCAGCTGGAACACGCTGGGAAAAATTTTTCGTCCGCCGCAGGCGCCAACCGCAAACCAGTGTCCATCTTGGCTGCGACCCAGGGTTGGGCACATATTGCACAGTGGCCTGCGGCCGCCTTCAACGCTGTTGCCCCCACCGGGTCTCGGATCAAACCACATCATGCCATTGTTCATCAGGATACCGGAGCTGGGCAGTAAGATCCGGGCGCCAAAAGCCGACATGATGGTTTGGGTAAAACTCACCAGGTTGCCCGCTGAGTCTGCGGTACAAATGTGCGTGGTGCTCCCACTTAAGTTGCCTTCGCCCAGGTTCTCAAGTCGATCTGCATAGGTTGTTTGCAGCGCTTTGGCCATCGCGAGATAGGCGGCGGCATCTGGCGATTCCGCAGGGGCGGGATGCATCTTCTCAAAGGTCTTCAGGGCTTGGATTAAACTGGGCCCGGCCGTGAGCGGCCCCGCACTAAAAATATCATGGCCTCGATATTGACTGTGCAAGGGTGCGCTGAGCGTGGCTTCATACTGGGCAAGGTCTTTCGCGGTGATCTTGCTGCCGGTCTCAGTAAGGTCTTGTAGAACCTGCTGCGTTAGAGCGCCTTGATAGAAGGCATTGCTGCCTTCGTCTTGAACGGCGCTGAGCGTCTCAGCAAGGTTGGGTAGGGGGAGGTGGGTTAAAAGGCCTTCGAGGTCCGCCGCAGGTGGCAAGCCATCCTTGAGATAAACCGATCGGGTGCCCTCATAAGCTCGCAATCCTCGAGCAAATTGGTTGATTTTTTGACTGGCGAACCAGTCAATGGGTAAGCCGAGCATGGCTTGCTGCCGCGCCGGCTCGATCAGTGCCTTGAGTGGTAAGGTGCCAAATTGTCGGGCGGCAAGTTCAATGCCTTTTAGGTAGCCGGGTGTCGCGATGGCCAGGGGGCCGTGAATGTTGCGGTCATCAATGACTTTCGGCCAATTGAAGGCATCACTGCTGTTGCTACCATCCTGGGCGAGTGGGTAATCACTTGCATGACTGGCAAAGGGGGCCCGCATGCCAAACTCGACTTGCACGACCCGGTCTTCCGCTTTTAGGTAGGCCAGTAAGTAACCGCCGCCGCCATAGCCGCTCATCCACGGTTCCACCACGCCGAGCATCAATCCGGTCGCA
>JABGWC010000319.1 GCA_018645765.1 Gammaproteobacteria bacterium
GAGCCAGCCGAAGCTGAGTCAAACGCATTCCCGCCGGGCGCGCAGCTTTGCCAGAAATGCCTGACGACCGCGATGGTCATGATGGATGGCTGCATGACCTGCCTGAACTGCGGAGATTCTAAGTGCGGCTAAGCGCCCCACCGTAACGCAAACTCATGCAGACTTATCTTCAACAGCTCAAGCAAGTACTAGAGCATGGCACCCAGTGCGATGACCGCACCGGTGTTGGGACGCTCAGCTATTTTGGGCTGCACGCGCGCTATGACCTGCGAGATGGGTTCCCCGCTGTGACCACAAAGAAATTAGCCTGGAAGGTGATGGCCTCCGAGCTTTTGTGGTTTATTTCGGGCTCAAGCAAGATCGATGACCTCAAAAAAGTATATCCCCAAAATAAAATTTGGGACGCAAACTACGCAGACTATTTAGCGCGTCTCGGGTTGACCGAGAACGATGGCGACATGGGGCGCGTCTACGGCGTTCAATGGCGGGCTTGGCAATCGCCTTCTGGCCGCGTAATCGACCAACTCGCCGATGCTATTGAACTGATCCGACACAACCCGAATTCCCGGCGTATTATTGTGAATGCTTGGAATCCTGCCGAGATTGATCCTGATCAGGTCGCGTTACCGCCCTGCCATAACTTTTTCCAGTTTTTTGTCGCCGGCAACACCCTGTCATTACAGATGTATCAGCGCTCGGCGGATATGTTCCTGGGTGTGCCGTTCAACATTGCCTCCTATGCGCTGCTATTACATTTGGTTGCGAAGGTAACGGGACTCGTCGCCGGCGAGTTCATTCACACCATTGGCAATGCACACATCTATCTCGATGCCGTCGAGCAGGTGAAGGCGCAACTCCAACGTGCGCCGCTGCCCAGCCCGACCCTTGTCATTAAAGATCGGGGGCAGACCACAATCGATGATTTTGAACTGGCAGACCTCACGCTTGCGCACTATGAAAGCCACGCCGCCATCAAGGCCAAAATGGCAGTTTAGGTCGGATCACTGGTTTTCGCATCAAACGCAGCGCTTTGTTCCCCGCTTGCCGGCGTCTGGTACAACGCCTTCCAATCGGCATAGGGCATGCCATAAATTCGCTCACGCGCCGCTTCATAATCCAAAGCGATTCCTTTATCCTCAGCCGCTGTGCGATACCACTTGCTCAAACAGTTTCGACAGAACCCCGCCAGGTTCATCAAATCGATATTTTGAACCGCTTTGTGCTCGTCTAAATGCGCAAGTAACCGTCTAAACGCTTGCGCTTCGATCTCAACTTGAGTTTGGTCGTTCATAGTCATCCTCGATCTTTTTTAACTCCCGGAGTATTACCGAAGCATGGAAGAATTTAAACCAGGGCAGCGTTGGGTCAGTCGCAGCGAGCCCGAATTGGGCCTTGGTCTAATATTGGAAACCGACCATCGAACCGTCACGTGCGCCTTTGCAGCCGCTGAAACCAATCGGCAATACGCCAAAGCGGATGCGCCTCTTGTGCGCGCCCGGTTCCATGAAGGCGATACCCTTAGAACCCGTGCTGGCGCTCGCTTCGAGGTTCAGGCCAGTTTTGAGGTCGATGGCTTGCTCTTTTATCGTTATCACGCCCCAAGCGGGCCGGTAGACCTTCCTGAAACAGAACTGGATGCCACGCTACAATTTAGTAAGCCCCAAGATCGATTATTTCTCAATCAAATCGATCCGAATGAGGCCTTTAATTTGCGACATCAGAGCCTCAAACAGGCGGCAAGACTCGCCCAGCAACCCTTTCGAGGATTACTTGGCCCTAGAACCGCGCTTTTGCCACACCAGCTCTATATCGCCCACCAACTGGCCCAGCGGGAAACGCCCCGGGCGCTGCTAGCCGACGAAGTGGGTTTAGGCAAAACCATTGAAGCCGGTTTGGTGCTGACCCAAATGCTCCAAACCGGACGCGGTTCACGGGTCATGATCCTGGTGCCCGAACCCTTGAAGGTGCAATGGCTGGTTGAGATGATCCGGCGATTTAATCTTGAATTTACGGTGCTCGACGATGCTCGTTGTGCGGCAATTGAGGACCAAAATCGATCCAGGAGCGACGATCCAGCGGCAGAGGATGCCTTTGGACCGATCAATGAAGATACGACAGCAGACGATCCGTTATCAGCTGAGCACGGCTTACCGCCGGCGACACAATCCAGGCAGCAGCCTGAGGCAAAACTGGAAGACGCGCCGATCA
>JABGWC010000320.1 GCA_018645765.1 Gammaproteobacteria bacterium
CCAGAAGCCATCCGCCATCGAGGCCATAATGGGATTCCGCCGGGCAAAGAGTTCGGCCCGTCCAAGAATCGTGCAATTGGTGACAATCAACGCAATAAAGAGCCCGATCCGTTGATAGAGTTCAAAAAAGTAAGTCTGCATGAGCAGGTCTGCTGCTGAGACCATCGTCGCAATCACTAAAATTTGCAGCGGAAGTCGTACGGTATCAACGAGGGTCCGCTTTAAGAGGCTTATCAGGGTGTTGGCCCCGACTAAAACGGCAAGCGTAATCAGTCCGAGCGTTAAACTCGTCACCAGCGTCTGACTGACGGCGAGGAGCGGGCACAAACCCAAGAGTTGGACGAGGGCGGGGTTGTTGCGCCAAACCCCATCGAGTGCGAGCTTTCGGGTGTTACTCATCAGCGTCCTCGGTCATAAATCGATGCGCATGATCTTTGAGCCCCTGGCCCACCATCTCGATATAGGCACGGCTGGTGATCGTGGCGCCGGTGACATGATCGAAATCCCCACCCGCGCGTTTGAGGCGAAACTGATGTTGCCAAAGGGTTCGGCTATAAAACTGGTCAAGCCAGGGCGCATCCGCATTAATAATATCGCCAATGCCAGGGGTTTCTTGATGGTGATGCGTCGACACCGCGGTGATCAATCCTGCTTGATCCACAGCGAGCCAGGCGCGAATGGTGCCGTTGTAGCCCTGGGTTGTTTCAATGGATAACAAAAAGCCTTGCCGGTGGTTGTCGGACCACAGTTCAAAATGCGGGCTGTCTAAATCGGGCTGAATCAGAGTCATCGATGGATTGTTGATGGCCCGTTGCAATTGCTTTAAATCATAGTCTACTTGATTCTGCGCTATGCGCTGATGCGTGGACTCTGCTAAGCCGCCAATGATCAATGCAGCCACTGCGGCTGCGAGGATGAGCATTAAAAAGGCGGGTTTCATCGGTCTTGTGCTCGCTCAGATCGTAATTGAACGACGCGGTCGATCAAGGGCGCTGCCGCATTGCTGAGCAGCACCGCAAAGGCCAAACCATCTGGATAAGCCCCGAAACCTCGGATGAGAAAGGTCAAGCCGCCGACAAGTAGGCCGTAAATCCAGAGTCCTTGTGTCGTATTCGGCGAGCTTACCGGATCGGTGATGATGAAAAAAGCGCCGATCATGGTGGCGCCGGCCAAGCCATGCAGCCACGGTGAACCGAGGCTGCTCGAGCTTCCGGCATCATACAGAAAGAGGCTCGGCACCAATAATCCAATAAGCATTGCCAAAGGCAGCTTGAACGAAATAATGCGGGCTTGGATGAGATAGACGCCGCCCAGCAGGTAGCCAAGGCTGATTAAGATTTGGTCATTGAAAACGGGTTCAGCGAGCTGCCAGTATTCGCTTAAAGTCATCCCTTGCCGATTGCGAAGCAGGTCAAGGGCGGTGGCCCCGGTGTAGCCATCCAAGTTTTGCAGGCCGATTTTGATGCGGAACAGGTCGAGGGTCGAAGGCGTAATGCCGGATTCTGGTAGCCATTGGGTCATGAGTAAGGGCGACGATAAGATCAGTCCACCATAGCCCACCATCGCAGGGTTGAAGAGGTTTTGCCCCAAGCCGCCATAAACGAACTTACCGAAAATCAGTGCAAAGGCGACCCCGAAGACAACCAGTCCAAAGGGGAGCATCGGCGGTAGACACAGTGCGAGTAGAACAGCGGCCAACAAACCACTGCTGAGACTGGCCTTGGTTTGCGGTCGTCGTCGGACTCGGTGATAAGCCATCTCCAAGACCAGTGCCGCTAAGAGCGCGGCGGCCACGTTGAGTAAGATCCCAAATCCAAAAACCCAAAGGCTCGCTAGGGCGCCTGGGATGAGGGCCATGCCCGTTCTGATCATGATTTGGTTACTGTTCATGATCCTGAACCATCCTTGATTTGCGCGATCAGCGCGAGGGCGTCTTTGGGCTTCGGCCGCATTTTGAGCGTCGCCGCGGCGGTTTCAATGCGAGTCTCTCTTCGTAAAAATCGTTGCTCCGTTGCTTCAGCGGTCTCGGCGGCTTGGGTAATGAGTCGCTGATTGTCTTTCATGCGCCGAAAGGACTCTGTCAGCGGCAGCTCGCTCGGACAAACTTGATCGCAAAGCGTGCATTCGATGCAGTCGGACAAACCGAGTTTCGCGCTGCGCTCAGGCTGGTCAAAGGCTAGGAACAAATGTTGTGGCGTAAGCGACTTAGGACAAGCGGTCACGCAGGCGCTGCAAAAAATGCAGGCTTCATCAGACTTTGGCCGCATCGAGGTGACCGCCTTGGGACTGTCTGCTTCGATTAGGTCAATACAATCAACTGGACAGGGCGGTAGGCAGAGCTCGCACCCCGTACACTCGGATTCGATGATCGAGTGCATCAGGTTCTGGCTCCCGATAATGGCATCAACGGGGCACGCCTTAATGCACAGCATGCAGCCGATGCAATTTGATTCTTGAATCCGTGCAATCAGCGGTACGGGAACCGCTTTGAGCTCGCTGGCCAGTGGACTCGCTGGCCGATTTAACAGGCTAGCGAGGGTTTGGATCAAGGCCTCACCCCCGGGCGGGCAGCGATTAATGGCTTCCCCTTTCGCGACGGCTGCGGCATAGGGCCGACAGCCTGGGTAGCCGCATTGGGCGCATTGGGTTTGGGGCAGCGTTCGATAGATCAGGTCTTCAACGACTTTGGGCGTCTGCGGGAAAGCGCGTTGGCCGAAATAGACAACGCCGAAGGTCAAAAGGGCGCAGCCGAGCAGTATCAGCAGATAACCAAGCATCATGAGAAGTGCATCGCCGTTAAACCTGAAAACCCAAGGGCAATAAGACCGGCCGTAATCATGTTAATGGCCGCGCCTTGAAAGGGTTTCGGAACCTTTAAGGCCGATTGATGCTCGCGCAAGGCAGCAAACATCAGCAGCAGCAGGCCAAACCCCAACCCCGCACCGAGCCCTAAAAGCAGCGCCTCAAAAAACGATTGGCTGGTCCTTGCGTTAATTAGGGCGACCCCTAAGACCATGCAGTTGGTGGTGATGAGCGGGATATAAACTCCCAAGAATTGATGCAAGACCGGTTGAGTGGCTCGAATCACAATTTCCATGAATTGCACCAAGGCGGCAATGATCAGAATAAAGGTCAAAATCCGCAGGCCGGTTAGGCCGAAGGGCTGCAGCACATACTGCTCGAGCAAATAGGCGGCCCCGGCACTTAAAGTCAGCACGAAAAGAGTGGCACTGGCCAAACCCGCGGCACTCGACAGCCTTTGGCTGGCGCCTAAAAAGGGGCACAACCCTAGAAATTGGACCACAACAAAGTTGTTCACGAAGATCGCAGTAAAGAGTACCAATAGGGCCTCGGTGATCATCGTCTACTCAGCTCACCTTCATGCCTGGTGTCGCGCCGGAATCGGGACTGATGAGGAAAATATCGGCGCCGCCTGGGCCCGCTGCGAGAATCATGCCTTCAGAGATGCCAAATTTCATTTTTCGGGGGGCAAGGTTCGCGACCAGGACGGTCAGTTTCCCGATCAACTCTTCTGGTTGATAGGCTGATTTGATACCGGAAAAGACGTTGCGCTGGTGATCCCCAACATCGAGGGTCAGGGCAAGCAGTTTGTCAGCGCCCACAACGGCCTGCGCCGCAACAATCCGGGCAACGCGCAGGTCAACTTGGGCAAACGCTGCAATATCAATGGTGTCTTCTTCGGGGGGGGGCGCAACCTCACCGGACTGAGCGGGTTGGCCTTGGGCTTGCTCGATCTCGATCATCGCCTGCACTTGCGCGAGTTCGATTCGCTGTATGAGCGGTTGAAAGGCCGCAATCGTGTGACCTTTAAGCTGGGTGTTGTGGTCTGCCCAAGCGAGTGGCTCGATTGCGAGAAAGGCCTCGGCTCGCTCAGCGAGACCGGGCAGAACAGGCTTCAAATACAGCGTTAGCAATCGAAATAGATTTAGACCGTCGGCGCAAACGGCTTCCGCACGATCTCTCGTCTCAGGGTTTTTGATCAGTTGCCAGGGCTGCTCTTCTGCGATGAACTGATTGGCTTGGTCCGCAAGGCCCATGATAACCCGCATGGCTTTACTGAATTCTCGCGCTTCATACAGGGCTGCGATCTCATTGGCCGCGGACTGAAAGTGCCCAATCAGTGGGGTCCCCGTTGAGGCATTAATCACCCCGCCGAACTGTTTGTTGATAAAGCCGGCGCAACGACTCGCAATATTGGCGACTTTGCCGACCAAGTCTGCATTCACCTTCTGCACAAAGTCTTCGAGATTAAGATCCAGATCTGCAACGCTTGGATTGAGTTTTGCCGCAAAGTAATACCGCAAGTATTCTGGCGATAATTGATCGAGATAGGTCCGAGCGTTGATAAAGGTGCCTTTTGATTTCGACATCTTCTCGCCGTTAATCGTCAAGAAACCATGGACGGTGACTTTGGTGGGGGGGCGGAGATTGGCAGCGGTTAGCATGGCAGGCCAAAACAGAGCGTGAAAGTTGACGATATCTTTGCCAATAAAATGATGCACTTCACAATCAGAATCGGCTCGCCAGTAGTCCTCATAATCGAGGTCATGGCTCGCACAGTAGCGTTTAAAACTGGCAATATACCCGATCGGGGCATCCAGCCAGACATAAAAATACTTCCCGGGCTCGCCGGGAATCTCAAACCCAAAATAAGGCGCATCTCTGGAAATGTCCCAGTTTTGCAGTCCAGTATCGAGCCATTCAGACAGTTTGTTGGTGACAGCCGGATGTAAAGCGCCGCTTTGGGTCCAATTTTTTAGGAATTCGGTGTGCTTTGAAAGCGCAAAGAAGATGTGTTCAGAGGTTCTGAGTTCGGGTTTAGAACCAGACAGCTTTGATCGTGGGTCGATTAAATCGGTGGCGGCATAGGTGGCACCGCAAGCGTCACAGTTGTCACCATACTGCTCAGGGGTTTTGCAGGCAGGACATCCGCCGACAACGAATCGATCGGCAAGGAATAAGCCCTTCTCAGTATCAAACAGTTGCTCAACAGCGGCTTTTTCAATATTCCCGGAAGCGAGAAGCCGTGAATAAATCTCAGCAGACAGTTGCTCATTGTCTTTGGAGTGGGTGGTCTCGTAGCAATCGTGACTAATCTGAAACGATTGGAAGTCCTGAATGTGCGCCTTGGTGATCTCGGCGGCATAGTCTAAAGGCGTCTGCCCTGCGGCTTGAGCATTCAACATGACGGCCGTGCCATGGACATCATCGGCACAAACGTAGATACATTCATGGCCTTGCAATCGCTGAAAACGAACAAATATGTCCGTTTGAACGTGTTCGAGCATGTGGCCCAGATGGATGGCGCCGTTGGCATAGGGTAGGGCGCTGGTTACTAGGATTCGTCGCCGAGTTGTCATGGCTAGTCTCCGAAAGTGAAGGCGCAAGTTTAGGGGATCTGGATGGGTGACGCTAGGGCTCATCAAGATGAAACGTGGGGCATGATAATCCTTGAGCGGCTGACCTGCTTTTAGCGGCTGTGCTAGGTACAATATCGCCTTGCCAGCGATGAAGGAGGTTTTGTGTCAGAACAAACAAAGGTTGCGCCATTGGCGATTAAAGGCATTGCCCAGATTGTCGCAGTGGCTTCGGGCAAGGGCGGTGTCGGCAAATCGACCATTGCGACAAACTTGGCGGTTGCGCTCAAGGCTTCCGGGCGACGGGTGGGTTTGCTCGATGCGGACATCTATGGCCCGAGTCAGGGCACGCTGATGGGATTGCCCAGCGGAACCAAACCTGATGTGATTGATCAACAGTTGGTTCCTATTTTAGCGCATGGCGTGCACTGCATGTCGATGAGCTTTCTAGCCTCGAGTAAGACCCCCGCCATTTGGCGAGGGCCTATGGCGAGTGGGGCATTGCAGCAGATGCTGACGCAGACCGATTGGCCAGATCTGGATATTTTGGTCATCGATATGCCGCCGGGTACGGGGGATATTCAATTAACCCTCGCCCAGCGGGTGCCGGTTGATGGGGCGCTGATTGTGACAACGCCGCAGGATATTGCGTTACTCGATGCGCGCAAGGGCATAGAGATGTTTCGAAAGGTCCGCGTCCCGGTTTATGGGGTTGTCGAAAATATGAGCACGTTTGTATGCCCTCATTGTGGTGAGAACAGCGCGATCTTTGGTGAAGGCGGCGGCGATGCCATCGCTGAGGAGTTTGGCGTTTCGGTTTTAGCGCGCCTCCCACTGAGTCTGGAGACCCGTCAGACTTCAGATGCAGGCAGGCCAATTGCCAATGAGGGGGACAGTGTCGCGGGTAAAATATTTAAGACGCTTGCAGGCGACGTGTTGTCGCTGCTCGCAAACAAAACGGCACCAGCCGCGCCGATGATTTCGATTGTGGATGATTAACGGCCTAGCGGGCAGGCTGATGACCGGTAGCAGGTTACGGATAACGCGATAATGCAAGGGCATTAGGAGAAAGAGCATGACAATCAAATCAGATGCATGGATTCAAAAAATGGCGGCAGAGCAGGATATGATTTCGCCGTTCGAGCCAGGTCAAGTGCGTGAGGATCGGGGCGCCCGTGTTATTTCTTGGGGCACATCGAGCTATGGCTATGATGTCCGTTGCGCTGATGAGTTTAAGGTCTTCACCAATATTCATTCGGCAACCGTTGATCCCAAGGCCTTTGATGAGCGCAGTTTTGTGGACGTTAAAAGTGATGTTTGCGTGATTCCACCCAACTCATTTGCTCTGGCAAGAACGGTTGAGTATTTTAAAATTCCCAGAAGCGTTCTGACCATCTGCCTTGGAAAATCAACCTATGCCCGGTGCGGTATAATCGTGAACGTGACACCGCTCGAGCCGGAATGGGAGGGCCATGTGACCTTGGAGTTTTCGAATACGACCACCTTGCCGGCCAAAATCTATGCGAACGAAGGGGTGGCGCAAATGCTGTTTTTCGAAAGTGATGAGGTGTGTCAAACCAGTTATCGTGACCGGGGTGGCAAATACCAGGGTCAGACTGGGGTGACGTTGCCTAAGACCTAGCGCAATCTCGGCAGGGGCCGAACCAGAAAATCGACGGCTCGCTAGGCTAAAACCAATGCAAAATGAAGGCATCGAGCGAATTTTGAGCCCGCTTTTTAAAGTTGCGTAACGTCATTCAAGATGACGCCCCAGTGTCAAAATCAAGGATAGGCGCCTCGTTGAGGTAGGCTTTCTCAATGGCCAGCGAAAAATTCTCCCCATCGCTAGAGGCTTGTTCGAATCGGATTAACATGTATTCAAACGCCGGTGCGAGCCAAAGCGTGGTAGAGCGCTTTTCTTGATCGTTCGATCGAACTATCTCATAGGTCTCCACGGGCCCTAATGGGGTTTGAAGGGTGACCTTCGCCTTGACGGAAAAAATATAATCTTTGAGCGTGTTCTGGTCTTGGATTTGGTAGCTCAGCTGGGTGCCCAAAGAGATGTCTGCGCCTTGATTGAGCAAATCGGTCTGCAATTGAAACTGGTACAGCAATCGATCGGATATCTGGGCGTCTGCTAGGGGCCAATGCTCGCCTGAGTCAAGGTCGGTAACCTGATTTTGGTTCCAATCAAAGTTCAGGCGAATGCTTTTGTTGCGCCCCAAGCCGGTTCGGTCGTATCGGTAAAACTGCGGTCTGGCCGTATCGCCAACCATTATAAAATCGGATTGTTCTGTGAATTTTGCGAAAATGCTCAGTGCAGACGAGGTAAGGGTATAGAGCGATGCTTCCGCGCCCTCAAGGTTTTGCCGGGACAACTCACGAATGCCTCTTGCGCTGATCGGCAGACCTCGATAGTCCGCTTGGTAGATAACCTTAAACGGTTGCGGTCGTTGCAGTGCGCGGTCCTCGCCTGCAATGGATTGCGTCGGACACATGAGACTCGCCGCGATCATCAGCGTGACCGGGGCTTGCCTGATAAGGCTTGAACACAACCCGCGTACCCAGGGTGCAACCAATGGTTGCGGCGCGGCGCGAGGACCGGCCTGGTCGCCCAGATCTGATACTTCAGTAATCACGGGTTTAATGTGTAACATAGGCCATTACCGAAAAGTTGTGTTTTGTCTATGTTCAAGAGATCCATACCAGTAAGAAGGGTCATTGCCGCTAAAAGTTCCCTTACCTTACTCGTTTTGTTGCTGGGCGTCGCCCAGAAGCTCGAGGCCGTCACCTTGGAAAACTTGTATCAGGCTGAAGTGCTGACCGATTCACAAAGCGATGCGCAGCGCCGTATCGATGCCTCAGAAGGGCTCTCGCAGGTGCTCAAACGCGTCTCGGGCCGCTCGGATATTCTTCAGAACCCGACCATTGTTGCCGCGCTAAAAACGCCTGAACAATATTATTCAGAATTTAGCTACGCTCGGATTGACGCGGCCAAAGATGAGCTCGCGGCTGAGTCTGAAGTGGTACCCGATCCACAGAGCACTGCGCCGCCGCGTCTCGTCATGCGAATCCGGTTCGCGTCGAGTTTGATTGCAAAAGTGTTACGCGCGGCCGATTTGCCAGTCTGGGGCAGCAATCGCCCGTCTGTCTTGAGTTGGATGGCCATTGATGATGAATCGGGTCGTCAGGTTCTGGGAGAGGCCAATCGATCTGTGTTTTCGAAAACCTTGAATCAGGCCGCGCAAGCACGTGGCGTGCCCTTGCTCTTGCCATTATGGGATTTGGAAGACAACCGAGGTGTATCGTCCTCTGAGATTTGGGGCCGCTTCCTTGGCCGAATCGAGGCCGCATCCCAGCGCTATTCCCCGGATAAAATATTGGTATTTAGAGCAGAGTCCGAATTCAGTGGTCAATGGCGCGGCGATTGGTCTCTGGGGGAAGGCGGTCAATGGCGCAGCGGTACAGTCTATGGTGAGAGTCAGGCGCAGTTAGCAACGGCTTTAGTCATGGTTCTGGCCAGTGTGCTCAGCGAGCAGTATGCCGTTACCTCGACCCGGTCGGAAGTGCGTTTGACGGTCGAGGGCATTACCGAGATTCAAGATTACGCCGAGGTGAGCCGATATCTTGAGGGCCTGACGCAAGTTATGAGTGTGCAGCCGGTTAGGGTCCTTACGGATATGATTGAGTTTAAACTGCGCAGTGAAGGGGAGGTCCAGCAAATCATTGATGTGATTGCGCTCGATCGCAAGTTATCACTGCTGCGCCTGGATGAGTCGTCGTCGACCTTATGGTACCGCTGGGCGCCCTAACCGCGTGCGCGGTCGCCCGCTAAGGCGGCCTAAGAGAAGGATGTTGAGACCATGAATATGTTGATAAAAAGTCTCGTCGGGCTGAGTCTAGTTGGCTTGGTCGCTGTGTCGGTTAGCTTCCTGGGACCGATTTTAACGCCCTTTTTTTTAGGTGCATTCCTTGCGTATTTAGGGGATCCATGGGTTGACCGCTTTGAAGCGTGGGGTTTGGGTCGTGCGCTGAGTGCAACCCTCGTGTTTGCGCTGATCGCCGCTGTGTTGTTGGCCGCACTGATGCTCTTTTTACCGCTGCTGGCGCTGGAGTTGAGTGCCTTACTGCAAGGGCTGCCGGCAAGTTTTCTATGGCTTCAGTCGACGCTTGGGCCACTGATCAAAGATTGGACTGGCGTCAACTTACAAGCGTTAGATTTAAAAGGTCTCGCGCAAAACTTTCTGGGTGAGTGGCAGCAGTCCAGCGATATCATGGGGTATCTTTTGGGTCAGTTAACCCAGTCGGGCCTTGCAATATTCGGCAGTCTGATGACGATTGCGTTGACGCCAGTCGTTGCCTTTTACTTGATGCGAGATTGGGATCAATTGCTCGCTCGGCTAGATCAATTGATTCCTCGGCCCCAAATTAGTGTTGTGCGTCAGCTGACAGCGGCGGGTGATGAAATGCTGGCCGCTTTCATACGCGGCCAATTTTTGGTCATGATCTTGCTCGGCATTTTTTATGCTGTTGGTCTTGGATTGGTTGGGCTGGACATGGCGTTGATCATCGGTTTGGTTGCCGGTCTCGCGAGTATCGTGCCGTACCTTGGTTTTATCTTGGGACTTCTGCTGGCAACCATTGCGGCGGCTTACCAATTCCAGGATTGGATTCATCCGGTGTATGTGTTGACCGTCTTTGTTCTTGGGCAAATTTTAGAAGGAAGTTTGCTAACCCCTTGGCTTGTTGGAGATCGCATTGGCTTGCACCCGGTTGCCGTTATTTTCGCCGTGCTGGCGGGTGGTCAACTGTTCGGTTTTATTGGGGTATTGCTGGCCTTGCCCGTCGCTGCGGTGCTCATGGTCTTAGTGCGGTATTGGCTGGGCCGTTACTTGGCCAGTGGGTTTTATCTTGGCGACGTTGTCGCTGCAACGTGCGATCAATCCGAGGAAGAGGCAGCCCTCGACACCCCGCTTGCCGCGACGATTGAGTCAGAGGCAATCGATCCAGACACGCCTTACCCGACAACGGACGAGTCAAGGTTTTGAGCGAGCAGCTGACCCTTGCGTTCCCCCTTAAACGCGCCTATACCCTCGAGCGGTTTGTCGGGGATTTGGGTGAGCGCGCGCTTGCGCTATCCAAGGAGCCAGTTTGGATTAGTGGGCCGGGAGAGTCGGGTAAATCGCATTTGCTTCAAGGTCTTTGCCAGCGATCAGAGCACCAAGCGGGTCGGGCATTTTACTTAAGTTTATCCAATCAAGATTTAAAGCCCGATGTGCTTTCTAATCTGGCCGATTTTGATTTGGTTGCATTAGATGGGCTGGATCACGTTGTTGGAGATCGGGATTGGGAACTCGCGTTATTTGATTTGACGAACGCGGTCGCCGACGCCAACGAAGGTTGGCTGTTGATGGCATCGAGATGTCCGCTACCAGATGTTCAGTTCTGTTTAGCCGATTTTGCGTCGCGAAGTCGTGCAATGCATTGGCTGCAAGCCGGACAGTTAAGCGATTTTGAAAAAGCGCAGGTCCTGCGGCGACTGGCGGAGGAAACGGGGTTTCATCTGCCGGAGGAAGTGCTTGCTTTCTTACTAGATCGCGCGCCCCGTGAAATCGGCGCGCTGATCCGGGTTTTGAACCGACTTGCCGATGAAAGTCTCAAGTCCCAGCGCCGGATAACCATTCCTTTTTTGAAACATGTGCTGGACATTTAGGGATGAAAATTGTCTTCACCGGTGGGGGGACCGCGGGGCATGTCACGCCCAATCTTGCGCTGATTGAGTCGTTTCAGCGTGACGGGATTGAATGCTTTTATATTGGCTCGAGAGCAGGCATTGAAGCCAAATTGGTTGAACGGCACAATCTTGATTTTTACGGCATCGCCTCCGGCAAACTTCGGCGGTACTTCGATTGGCAGAACTTTATTGATCCTGTGAAGATACTGTTTGGTTTTTTTCAGGCACTCTGGATCCTACTCTGGCGCCGACCCGAGGTGTTGTTTTCCAAAGGAGGATTTGTCGCGGTGCCCGTGGTCATAGCAGCGTGGAGCCTCCGCATTCCTGTTGTGATCCATGAGTCCGATTTGACCCCCGGTTTAGCCAATCGCTTGAGTGCCCCATTTTGTCGAATGATATGCCTTAATTTTGAAGAAACGGCAGTTCATTTCTCCCAGCGTTCCACTCGGGTTACCGGCACGCCGCTCCGAGCGGGTTTGGTCCAGGCTGATGGCGAGCGTGGACGTCAATGGCTTAACGAATTCAAAGTCTTTGGTGAGACGCAGCCTATTTTATTGGCGGTGGGTGGCAGTTTAGGCGCGCAAACCGTCAATCGGTTGGTGCGGGCCGACCTTGCGAGACTCACCGAACGGTTTTATGTGGTTCATTTGGTGGGCAAGGGCGGCGTTGATCCGCAGCTTTTGGATATCCCCCACTACCTGCAGTTTGAATATTTGGATGAACCCTATGGTGATGTGGTTGCGGCTTCAGATGTCGTGATCTCGCGGGCCGGTGCGAACGCCTTGTTCGAGTTTTTGTGGTTTAAAAAACCCCAACTGCTTATCCCTCTCCCCAGTGCTGCAAGTCGAGGAGATCAACTGCAAAATGCGGCGTTGTTTGAGCAAAAAGGCTATGCCCAGGTTCGTCACGAAGGAGATCTTGGGCCAGGGGAACTGGCGCGGGCGGTTGATTCTGTTTGGATGGTGCGGTTTGATATGGCCCGGCGCCTTGGCTCGGCCAGTCTACCAGACAGCTTAGGTTTGATCCGCCAAGCGATTGAAGCGGCTGCAGCGGCAAACTAGGCGCTTAAGAGCGTCTTCGATGAAGACCGGTGAAACCCAAAAAAGGTTATTTCGATGGTGAAGGACAAAATGGGTCAGGCGCGCCTGCAAGAGGTGACGCGTGGTGGATGGATGATGCAAGTAGGCCTAAAAGGCGTCAAGCGGTGCGCGGGCCTTTTAATGGGTCTTGTTTGGGTCGTTGTCGTGCCGCAGGTTCAGGCAGATGCCGGGGCACAATTGACGGCGTCGCTTGAAACCGAGCGCGAGCACTACGCAGGCATTGCGTTTAAAATCTGGGACTATGCCGAACTTGGCTATCAAGAGACCCGGAGTAGCCAGCTGCTGCAAGATACCCTTGCCGATGAAGGCTTTGAAGTGAAAGTCGGCGTCGCAGAGATCCCAACGGCATTTGTCGCGAGTTTTGGTCAAGGCGAACCGGTGATCGGCATCTTGGCCGAGTTTGATGCGTTGCCTGGGATTAGCCAGGCGGCAGTACCGACTCGCTCGGTGCTTGCTGATAAGACTGCGGGCCATGCTTGCGGCCACCACCTCTTTGGGGCCGGCTCCACGGCTGCTGCAATCGCGGTAAAACGATGGCTTGCTGAAACGGGCCAACCCGGCACCATTCGACTTTATGGTACCCCCGCCGAAGAAGGGGGTTCGGGCAAAGTGTATATGGTGCGTGCCGGGCTGTTTGACGATGTTGATACGGTGCTGCATTGGCATGGGGCCGATCGAAACGCTGCGAATCCCGGTACGACCCTTGCGAATAAATCCGCTCGGGTTCGGTTCTATGGCCGATCCGCGCATGCCGCTGCTGCACCGGAACGGGGACGGTCAGCGTTGGATGGCGTCGAGGCCATGAACTACATGGTTAATCTCATGAGAGAGCATGTGCCCGATAGCACAAGGATTCACTATGTGATCACCCGTGGCGGTGAGGCGCCCAACGTGGTGCCGGATTTTGCGGAAGTCTACTACTATGTGCGTCATCCCCAAGCCAGTGAGCTCGCCAATATTTGGGATCGAGTGATGAACACCGCCCACGCAGCGGCGCTGGGAACTGGAACGGACGTTAAGATTGAAACCATGCACGGCAATCATTCAATCTTGCCAAATGAAACCTTGGCGCGCGTGATGCATCAAAGCTTGAGCACGGTTGGTGGTTACACGATGACGGCCTCAGAGCGGGCTTTTGCCGAGGTCTTGTCCCAAAGTTTTATCAATCAGCCAAGTGTTTTAGGACTTGAAGAACAGGTTCTACCCTTTCGCTTTACCGAGAGTAAAGGCTCAACCGATGTTGGCGATGTCAGTTGGACGGTGCCGACGGTTGGCCTCAGTACGGCCACGTGGGTGCCCGGGACCGCCGCCCACAGTTGGCAGGCGATTGCCGCCGGTGGAACGAGTATCGGTATACAAGGCATGATGGTTGCCGCAAAAACCCTGGCTCTAACCGCTCAAGCCTTGTTTTTGGCGCCGAGTCACCTCAAAGCGGCAACCGTCGAGTTTGAGCAGCGCCGAGGTCCTGATTTTGTTTACGACGCGCTTCTGGGCGACCGCGCACCGCCGCTTGATTATCGACAATAAGCGCGCCCTGAGCGCCACGCCGTCGAACGTTTTCACGCTTAAGGATTTCGCATTGGGGGTTGACGCGTTTTATCTAAGCGTTATACTTAGGTACAACACTAAATCTCTTAACCCTGGTCAAATGAATGTTCTACTGCGCCCAGCCGTATTTTGAGGCACTAGGCCGGATGCCATCGATGGTGCGCCGCCGATGAAGATTGTTTGGAATGAGAAAGATCCGATATACCTGCAGATTCACCAATATCTCGCCCAGTTAATTTTAGAGGGTGTGATTAAAGAGGGCGATGCTTTGCCGTCAGTTCGACAGTTAGCGGTCGCGCAACATGTAAACCCCATCACAGTATCAAAGGCCATTGCGATGCTGGTTGAGGATGGCATCGCGCAGAAGCGCCGGGGTCTGGGCATGTTTGTCGCTGAGGGCGCCGCCGAGCAACTCAAAATTCAGTTGCGTGCTCGATTTCTGTCGGAGGAGTGGCCGAGTATCCATCAACGGATCACGTTGTTGGGGTTATCGTTAACAGATTTATTAAAGGAGCCATCGTGAGCAACGCTATTTCAGTCCAGAGTTTGAGCAAACGATTTGGTGATCACCAAGCGTTAGATCAGGTCTCGTTTGAGGTGCCGAAAGGCGCTGTGGTCGGGCTGATCGGGCCCAATGGTGCGGGTAAAACAACTGCGCTGAAAGCGATATTGGGCTTGTCGGCCTTTGAGGGTGCGGTCGAGGTGCTGGGCCAGTCACCGCGTTCTGCACCGCATCAAATGATGACCACGGTTGGCTATATTTCAGATGTGGGAATCTTGCCGCGCTGGCTAAAAGTCAGTGATGCGTTGAAATTTACTCAGGCCATTCATCCGCAGTTTGACCTGGCAAAAGCGCGTGGCATCCTCGCTAAAACGGATATACCGCTAAAGCAACGGGTAAAAGCGCTCTCTAAGGGCATGGTGACGCAACTGCATCTCGCGCTGGTGCTGGCGATGGATGTCCAGTTGCTCATACTGGATGAGCCGACCCTGGGGTTGGATATCGTTTATCGCAGCCAATTTTATCAACAGATATTGAATGAATTCTTAGGGGAAGACCGGACCCTACTCATCAGTACCCATCAGGTTGAGGAAATCGAGTCGTTATTAACCCACCTCATTTTTATTGATCAGGGCAAGATTCGCTTAGATGCCGCGTTGGATGATGTCTATAGCCGATATCGAGCAGTTGAGGTCGTAAAGTCGCAGATTAGCGCGGCACGAGGGGTGAAGCCTCTGTCCGAGCAGGCGCAGATCGAGGGGGCCTGCATGATTTTTGACGGGGTGAGCGCTGAAAGTCTTGCGGATCTCGGCACGACGCGACGCGTGGGCATCGCCGAGCTTTTTGTCGCCATGATGACGCGCGAAACTAAATTAACAGCGTCGATTTAAAACAAGGATTATCCGGTTGTGCGCGAATTCGCGCCAATCCGCTTTATAAAGAGGGCTCAAAATGAATCAAGTTACAATGCTTATGGCCTTGTTCCAGCGTGAAAGTTGGGAACACCCCAATTTAATCTGGCGGATCCCGGTTGGTCTGATAATCCTGAATGTTGTCCTGGCGATCGCATCGGTGAGTTTTGGTTTGCAATACTTTGGCACAGAAAATTTCAAATTCGAGTTCAACAGCCAGGGCCTATCCTTTGATCAAGGCGGCCCAGGTCAAGCCGCGGCGACCTTCTTCCTATTAAGCTACTTCTTGTTAAGTCAAATGGTTGCGATTGGGTACTTGTTATCTGCGTTGTACGAAGAGCGAAAAGACCGGAGTATCTTGTTTTGGAAGTCGCTACCGGTCTCGGATTTTCAGGTTGTTCTCAGCAAAGCACTGATGGGTTTGGTGGTGATTCCCGGTCTGTATTGGCTGGCCGCGATGCTGACTTTTTTGTTGGTCACCCTCGTTTTAAGTCTGGGTATGACATTCCTTTTGCCTGGCACAGCGCTCTTTGACGGGTTTTTAATGGCTGGATTGGCTGTCGTTGGCGAGTCGCTTAGGGTGTTTGCGTTGCAGATTATCTGGGGCGCGCCGGTTTTCTTATGGGTGCTGCTCGTGTCTGGGCTTGCGCGCGGACAGCCGCTCATCTGGGCAATGGGGATCCCATTACTGGTGTTGGTGGTTGAAAAGTCGCTTTTGTCAGAAGCGCGGGTCTTTGAATGGTTCTATGCCCATGCAACGCCGCTACCGTTTGCAGGCGCTTGGAACCCCATGACGGGCAGCGCATCGATTGGCTTGGCGGATGGTTTCATGGCAGCCGGCATTGGGATAATATTGTTTGTGTTAACAGTCTTTGGACGGAGGCACTTTCATGAAATTTAAGCAATTTTTGGCTGCGTTCTTGCTGCTTGCAACCTTTAGTTCCTTGGCCTATCTCAATGCGCCGAGGTCATTGGAGCAGATTAACCGGATTACGGTGGCTTATGAGCAAGGTCAAATCTCTTTGAAAACCTTCCGCAAGATCCAACGGTTTTTGCTGGATCAACAGCTGCGATAAGCGGTCTGCGATCAAAAAAGCGCTTGCTGAGGCTTAAGGCAACGTCTTGGTTGGCAAGCTGAGATGGATTCACGGCTTTCGTGAGAATAAAACCGATCAAATTTGCGCGGGGTGTGTACAATATCGCCTTTTCAAGTGTCGGATGTGCCCATGTTTAACGTGCTTACCCTGAATAATATCTCCGAGAAAGGCCTGATCAGGTTCGATAAGGAGGCCTTCAACGTCTCCGATGCACTGCCGCAGCCCGAGGCTATTTTACTCCGAAGTTTTAAATTGACGCCCGATCATGCGACGGAAGGGTTGCTGGCCGTCGGCCGTGCGGGCGCGGGCGTGAATAATATTCCCGTTGATGCTTATACCGATCGCGGCATTGTGGTGTTTAACACGCC
>JABGWC010000323.1 GCA_018645765.1 Gammaproteobacteria bacterium
AACACGCCTGGTGAATTTGGGCCCTGATGGCGGATAAATTTTCTGGAATCACGGGCTGGGTGCCGTTTCAAGATAGCGTATCCCATTGTCGCATACTAAGATGCAGGAACAAGACGGCGGATCGGCATCACAGTCAAATTAGCTAAAAACGTCTTAAATTGATCACAAGGACTGCTTATGGATATTACCGAACTCCTAGCCTTTAGCCATAAACAGGGTGCTTCCGACCTGCATTTGTCCTCTGGACTGCCGCCAATGATTCGGGTGGATGGCGACATTCGCCGAATCAATGTGCCGGCGCTTGATTCGAAAGAAGTCTATGGCCTCATCTACGAGATCATGAACGACAAGCAGCGCAAGGAATTTGAAGAATTTCTAGAGTGTGATTTCTCCTTTGAAATCCCGGGGATCGCGCGCTTCAGGGTCAATGCCTACAATCAGAATCGAGGCGCAGCTAGGGTGTTTAGAACCATTCCCTCGAAAGTGTTAACGATGGATGATTTAGGGATGGGGGAAATTTTTCGTCAAATCGCTCAAAGCACCCGCGGACTGATTGCCGTGACGGGCCCAACCGGATCCGGCAAGAGTACAACGCTGGCAGCGATGATGGATTATGTGAATGCGAATAAGTATGAGCATATTTTAACGATTGAAGACCCGATTGAATTTGTCCATGAAAGTAAAAAGAGCTTGGTGAATCAACGCGAGGTTCACCGGGATACACTGGGTTTTAACGCCGCGCTGCGCTCGGCCTTGCGTGAGGACCCCGACATTATTTTGGTTGGGGAAATGCGGGATATGGAAACGATCCGGCTTGCTCTGGAAGCGGCGGAAACCGGTCACGTTGTCTTTGGTACCTTGCACACCTCGTCGGCCGCCAAAACCATCGATCGAATTATTGATGTTTTCCCCGCAGCGGAGAAATCCATGGTGCGATCCATGATGTCGGAGTCGCTCCAAGCTGTGATCTCTCAAAATTTGCTGAAAAAAGTCGGTGGTGGACGGATCGCCGCGCATGAAATCATGATCTGCACGCCAGCGATTCGAAATCTTATCCGCGAAGACAAAGTCGCGCAGATGTATTCCGCAATCCAAACCGGTGGCCAACTGGGGATGCAAACCTTGGATCAATGTTTGAAAGATCTGCTTAAAAAAGGGTTGATCACTAAAGAAGCGGCGCAGGCGAAAGCCAAGACACCGGACGATTTCCGATAGGAGGCCTGCTTGCTTCGACCGGCGTTAAGCCCCTCGCTCAGTCTGGCTAAACCAAGTCTCGAGGATGAGCGCAGCCGATACGTCATCTATGCGGGCGTCAGCCCGGAAGGCTTTGGCTTCAACACTGCTGAGGCGCTCGTCCATCATCTGATGGGGTCGATTAAACCGACCGGTCAACCGGCGTGCAAATTTTTCAGCGAGGCGAGACAGCTCACTCGGGTCATCGTTCATGTGCAGTGGGAGTCCGACCACAAACAAACTGGGCTCCCAGGTGTTCACGAGATCCGCGACCGCGTCCCAATTGGGTTGACCCTGCTTCGCTTTTAAAATGGTTAAAGGGCTTGCGGTTTGCGTGACCCATTGGCCAACGGCGACGCCGATATGGTGCGTGCCGAAGTCGAAGGCCAGGATTGGGGCCTTGCTCATTGGGGCCTGCCGTGGCTTTGCCCCAGCAAGGTCGGGTCAAACCCGAGTTGTTCTCTGACGAAGGCGTAGCGCTCGGACATCGGAACTTGGAGGAGTGCGCCAGGGTCGGCGTTGGTCACGAGCCAGTCATCGGCTTGAATCTCACCCTCAAGCTGTTCTGGCGCCCATCCTGCATATCCTAAAACAGGTAGCAGTTGCCGCTCAGGGCCGGCAGTGAGGCAATCTTCGGGGCCTAGGTCTTGGACAACCCGAATGGGCGCGTGGTCACTTTGGTCCGTCCGCAGGGCTAAAAAAAACAGATGATCGATTTGTACGGGCCCGCCTAGCAATACGGCAGATGCCTGAAGGGGTTCAGGTGCGTCGGGCATCAGGTCTGATAATTGGGCTTTCGCCGGGCGATTCAAAACAAAGCCGAAGCTGCCGCCAGAGTTGTTCTCAAGAATGAAGATGACGCTCTCTTCGAAAAAGCCGCCGAGCATCCTGGGAGAGGCTAGGAGAACGCTGTGGGTGATGGCTTGCTCTGTCATGGCTGCACGTTAACGGATCCGGCATTTTTTCGGAACTGCCAAGTTCGAACGATCTCTAAGACATCGGTTGTTTTTAAAAGGGCCTCAGAAAAAGGCGGGAACGGCTCTGCTAAGCGAATGATGTTTTGTGCTGCCTGATCAAGAATCGGTTCGCCACTGCTCCGCAGAACGCGAACCTCTCTTAAAGAGCCGTTGGCATTGATGGCCACCAGGAGCCGAAGGCTCCCATAGATACCGCCGCGTCTTGCAGCTTCTGGGTAATTCAGATTGCCTATGGCTTCGATTTTGCGTTGCCAAGATCGCAGATAGAAGGCGTCGGGACTGGCGGCGGCATTGACCTGAGAAAGTCTCCGAACTCGACTGGGCGCACGCGGCGTCAAGGCCTGAAAATTCTGAGCACGCCGAAACTGGGAGACATCCGTTATCAGCCTTTGGGACCCTGATGGTGCCGGATCCAAGGCCGCTTGCACTGGCTCGAGCGTGTTGGCGTCAGTTTGCTGGGCGCTCGAATCCTTTACCGCGGGCGGTGGCACCGCCGTTAAGGCAGCACTTTCCTCAGGTTTCTCGGCAAGGGGTTTACCGTGTTGGTTTTGATCGGATAAATAATCAAATTGATCCGGCCTAGGCGTGCTGGGCACCCGGGTCAGTGTCACGTCCAAAACGCGACTGGGTGTTTTGGACGGTTCCTGCGAGAAAGAGATACCAAGAATGAGCAGCCCGTGTAGGACTACGGCCAGAAAGAGCGCGAAGCCCAATTTGTCCGAGTCTAGGGCGCTGAGGGTCCGCATCGGTCTTAAGGCAGTCTCGAGGTGAGATGGTCAAGATAATCGCCGGCAATATCGAGTCCTTCGCTGGCATCGAGTTCCCGAATACAGGTTGGGCAGGTCACGTTGATCTCCGTGAGGTAATCACCGATGACATCGATCCCAACAAAAACGAGGCCCTTATCTCGTAGGACGGGCCCGACCTGATCGCAGATCCATCGGTCCCGGGCCGTGAGCGGTCGCGCAACACCACGACCACCGGCCGCAAGATTGCCTCGGGTTTCACCGGCCGATGGGATGCGGGCAAGACCAAAGGGCACCGGTTCACCATTGATCAGCAGGATCCGGGTATCGCCCTGGCTAATTTCTGGAAGATAACGCTGGGCCATGATTTTCTGCTGACCGAGTTGTGTGAGCGTTTCGATAATGACATTGCGGTTGGTATCGCCAGTCTGGATCCTAAAAATCGAGGCGCCGCCCATGCCATCCAAGGGCTTTAAAATGACGTCGCCATGTTCTTCCTGAAAGCGGCGCAGTTGGTCTGCCTCGGAGGTCACAATTAAGTCAGGGATACAGTTCGAAAATTGCAGGGCAAACAATTTTTCGTTGCAATCCCGAATGCTGCCCGGACGGTTAAAGACCGGCACCCCGGCGCGCTCTGCAAACTCAAGCAAATAAGTGGCGTAAATGTA
>JABGWC010000182.1 GCA_018645765.1 Gammaproteobacteria bacterium
CTAAAGCATTTTGAGGACGGGTTATCGCTGTCGATGGAGGCTGTCAGCAATAGCCTGGGAGCGGATGTTTCGACGCTACGCCGATATTTGCAAGCGGAGTCGACTGGCTTCAAGCATCTGATCACCCTTTTCCGATATCAGCAGGCGCAGTTGATGATCATTGATGGTGTCTCAATCGAGCAGATGGCTCGGAGCTTAGATTTTAAAAACCCTGTGTCAGTCAAGCGTTTGGTTCGGAGCAAAGGCTTCTGCGGAGAAGATGCCACCGCCCTACGCGATGCGGGCAATTAAAAACAGAATTCTATTGTCTAATTCCGCCACCCAATGGCCTGGCGCTTAATCGTGCAAAATAAGGTGTAACGCCCTGAAATAGTATCGCTGATTCCGCTAGTTTGACGCTGTTATAGGGTGGCAGGAGCACACCATGGACGCAGTCGAGCCTTTAAAGGGCTGGAGCCTCGAATTAGCCGGTCAAGAATACGGTGCAGGATTCTTGTCGTCGATTCCATGGCCCTCTCTGAGAGCATTAGCCCAAGACAAAGTGAAACTATTGCGGCTGCAGCAACAGCAGGTTGCGCAAAAATCGCTGATAAGCCAGTTGGAACAAGAAGTTCTAGTGCTGATCCAAAACAATCCCTCAAAATAATGAGTTTGATTCTCAAAAAATCAAACGCTTGCGGTAGGTCCTCCCGCTGTGACGTTGCGAGTGGATAAAGAGCCGGTCGATGTGCTCAGTCGCGAAGAGCGGCGGTTTTTAAATCGCCGGAGCGATGATCTGCGAAAATTGAGTGGCGACGTGCGCGCGCAAATTACATTAAAAATACGCAGAATCCTCTATGTTGCGGTTTCCCTGTATTTTATGAGAGCTTGCCTAATCTTCTATATTGTCAATGATGTTGTTGCTTCAGGTAATGCGCAGCAGTATTTGGTTGATGGTGGCATGATGGCGGTTCGATTGACCGTGCTCTTTGTGTTTATAGCGGTCTACCAGCGTCTATTAGACGAGTCTCGATGGATTAAATCAATTTCCATAGCCTCGATAGCGGTCTCATGCAGTTTGATTTGGCAGGATTCGGAATGGCTTTATTTGACGCTGTCTTCGCAGGGCTCGCTGTTATTTGTTTATCCGCTGGTTCTGAGGCTGAGCTGTCTGCTCTGTCTGATTTGGTCGCATAAGCTTTTAGTCAATAGAGATGGTTGATCAACCTTTAGAGCGAGGTCGTGAATTTTGATGATTCGAGGTTCCTTACTGCTATCGATTTGTATGCTGTCCTGAATGAACAAGGCGCTTTGAAGGCTAACAAGCACCTCAGGACTGAGATCGGTCCGTTATTTGATCATCGATGAAGCGCAAAAGAAAAGTGTTAACAAACGGTTGCGGCAGCGAAAAGTGAAGGATAGCGAAGTGCTGTCAGCGAGAGCCGTTATCGAAGAGCGTAGGGGTAAGCACGTGGTACCGAGGGCCGGAATCGACCCGGCACTCCCGTAAAGGAACCGGATTTTGAATCCGGCGCGTCTACCAGTTCCGCCACCCCGGCACGTGCCAACGCAGTATATCAGAAATTCCTCTGGCGTTGCGTCTAATCATGCCCATGGCGCATCGCGCTATTAAATCAGGAGGATCTTCGTCGTTGGGCCTGAAGGTGGCTGCAGCAGGGGCCACGGTATGCAAATTCTTGGGGCAATCGGGCATCTGCGCGAAACTTTGAGTTTGTAAGGGGCAAGGATGAGGGCGCTACCGAGCGCCGAATCGGCCCCTCGATGCTTTGGGGTGTCGAGGGGCTTGGTGAACGCTTATTAGTCGAAGATGGGCTTGGGCCGTGTCTACCAGGTGTAGCGTGAAGGGGCTAGGGCGAGTCGAGCAGTTTTGCGCGCCCTCCCTATCCTGCCGGGCTGCTTTGGGCTCGGCTTGCCTCTTCCCTTAAAATGCTTTCGCGTAGGACCTCGGCTTCAGCAGTTAAGGCCGAGTAGGTGCGAATGTCACCGTTGCGTTGTGAATGCATGGCCTGTTCAAGTTTTTGACGATACTGCTTGTTCAGATTAATCAGAGGATCTTTTGGTTTAAACCATGAGAACATTGGGGAAGGCCTAAGCGCACGTGTGTATTGTGTACGTCGTTTTAGCTGGAGCGGTTTGCTCTTTTGGATAAATGAATGTTTTTAGAGGTTCGAGGGTTGTCATGAAGAAGTCGGATTTTGAATACGAGTTGCCAGAGCACTTGATCGCACAATCGCCACCGCAGCATCGTAAAGACGCTCGGTTGATGGTTGTGGATCGCGTAGCGCAAACCATTGAGCACAAGGCGTTCTCGGATTTTCTGACGTATCTTTCGCCGTCGGATCTTTTGGTTTTTAACAATACCAAGGTGATTCCTGCGCGTTACTTTGGTCAAAAAGCATCAGGTGGTCAGGTTGAAATTTTGTTGGAGCGGATGACCAGTGAGGTGACTGCTCTAGCTCAAATTCGCGCTAGCAAAGCGCCGAAACCGGGGGCAATCATTACGCTCGATATTAGCAACACGCCCGTTCGAGTATCAGGCCGGGCTGGGCGCTTTTTTACGCTTGAATTCCCAGCGCCGGGTATTCGTGCGATTGCTGCGACCCAAGGCCAGATTCCGCTGCCGCCTTACATTAAGCGTGCGCCAGAAGGGCTTGATGCCAGTCGGTATCAGACCGTTTTTGCGCAAAGTGAAGGCGCGGTGGCGGCACCCACCGCTGGTTTGCATTTTGACGAGCCGATGCTTGCGGCAATTGATGAATTGGGCATTGATCGCGCGATGTTGACCTTGCATGTGGGGGCAGGGACCTTTCAACCGGTTCAGGTGGACGATATTTTACAGCACGAGATGCATCAAGAATGGTTTTCGGTGTCCTCAGGTACTGCAAGTCGAGTACAAGCGCAGATTACGAACGGGCGCCGGGTTCTGGCTGTTGGTACAACCAGCGTTCGGGCTCTGGAGTCAGCGGTGGTCGAAGGCGTTGTTCAGCCAATTCAGGGAGAGACTCAAATTTTTATTTATCCAGGCTATGAATTTCAAGTTGTGAACGCGCTGCTCACCAACTTTCATTTACCCGGATCAACGCTGCTCATGCTGATCAGTGCGCTGGCGGGAAAGGATTTGATTCGACGAGCCTATCAGGCTGCAATTGATGAGGAATATCGGTTTTTTAGTTACGGCGACGCCATGCTCATATTATAGGCGCGATGGTGGCGGCGCGCCCTGTAAAGGCTTGGGCAGTTGCTGTCGCGCACTCTCATGGTGCGCTTGAGATTCAAATTCAGTGGACTCGCCACGTTCAATGCCGCCGTTTTGTCTTCTCAGCGTTAGATGCTGTTATGAGATGAACTATTTTTACTGGTTTTTGGCGTTTTTAATCCGAAGTCAACGCAGATTTGATCTGAATCAAAAATATGGCACGACGCTTGCTTTTATCTTGGTGAGTTCATTAGACGATAGGAGTGACGTTTAAAAGAAGTTAGTTTGAAGCAAGGTTCCCCCCCTTTTTCCTTGCGCTAACGTTGGGCCCCGATGAGTCTCCTACCTCCCCTTAAAACGACTCATTGGGGCCTTCTTTTGAAGCGCACTGCACCCAGTGCCAAAGTGAGACCAAACAGCCGGCGTAAGGTCTTAAGACCATGAGTCCTTAACTTTTTCTTAAAAAAGCGCACGTTGTGCGATCAAACCTAGGATCATTACAGCAAGTCGATCGATCCTTGCAATGGCAGGCATGCGGGTAAGCGCTTTAAAATGTGAAGTTCTGTTATGATGTTGTCTGGAGCGGCGATCAATCATGACACTCGTCCTTCGGACCTGTGGTCCCCTATGCTTTGATGATCAATACAATAAGGTTGTTTTGGTTGGATAGGAAAATGTTGCAATCGAAACGCGATCTGATTCAAGACGGAGAAGCGGTTAGGAAAAGAATTTGGACAAGTCTTCAGAACTGCAATTACTCTTAGCGCGGCAACCGATTTTTGATCTTAATACCGAAGTCGTGGCTTATGAGTTGCTCTTTCGCGAGTTCGATCCCGATCAGGCGGATGTGCTAGATGGTGATCGGGCAACCTCTGCTGTTTTAATTAATGCTTTAACAAACTTGGATCTTCAGCAATTGGTCGGATCAGGCCAGGCCTATGTGAACTTTACGGCAAATTTATTAGACGTCGATATCCCGCTTGAGCCGGCTCGCTGCGTGATCGAAGTGCTCGAAGATGTGGTGGTAACGCCTGCGTTAATTGAGCGGCTAACGGTCCTGAAGGCAAGGGGCCATCAAATAGCGCTCGATGACTTTTTATATTACGAGGAAGCCGAACCATTATTGCCGTTAGCTGATATTATTAAACTCGATATGTTGGCGCTTAATGAGCAGCAACTCACCGACATGCTAGCCCGCTTTCGAGATTTAGATGTGAAGCTGCTTGCCGAAAAGGTCGAAACCCAAGAAATGCTCGATCACTGTAAGTCCCTTGGGTTTTCATTGTTCCAAGGGAACTTTCTCAGTAAGCCCGAGCCGATCAGTGGTAAAAAAATCTCGGCGAACAAACTTGTGGTTTTGGAATTGCTCAATAAATTACAAGACCCAAATAGCAACCTGCGTGACCTGGAAGCTTTGGTGGAACAGGATCCCGCGCTCGGCTTCAAAACCATCAAACTTGTGAATTCAGCGTTTTATCGTCCTCGCCATGAAATCGATTCCCTGGCCCATGCGATGACCTATCTTGGTATAGACGCCATGCGCAGTTTGGCGAGTTTGCTCGCGATTTCCGGTATGTCGGATAAGCCGGATGCGCTTCGAGATCATGCGCTCGAAAAGGCGAAGTTCTGTGAGCGGCTGGGCGAGCGGGTTAATTTGGCCGAAGCCCCGGTTTATTATTCGGTAGGGTTGCTGTCAACAATGGATGCCTTTTTTGACCAGCCGCTGCCCATGCTGCTCGAAAACCTAATGATGCGAGAGGATATTAAGCAAGCTTTGCTGGAAAAATCAGGACGGCTGGGATTGGTTCTAAAGACGGTTGAAGCCATTCAGTCTGGATCGCTGGATCACATTGAATGGGCGGCGCTTGAGCCGCTTGGTTTGTCACCGAAATCCGTCAATGAGATCTATTTATCAGTCATTGAGTGGCAGTCCCATCTGGGCGATGATTTGGGATTGTTATAGCTATGCAGTTTGAACTTCTAGCGCAAAGAGGCGAGGCTCGTCTCGGCCGCTTAACCCTTGCCCATGGTGTTGTTGAAACCCCCATTTTTATGCCGTGCGGTACTTACGGCTCGGTAAAAGGCGTCTCCCCAGACCAACTTCGATCGGCTGGTGTCCAGATACTGCTGGGCAACACCTTCCACTTAATGCTGCGCCCTGGTGTTGAATCGATTGAGCGATTCAATGGCTTGCACCAGTTTATGGGCTGGGACCGTCCAATCTTGACAGATTCGGGCGGCTTTCAAGTCTTTAGCCTTGCGGATATGAACAAGGTCAATGAAGAAGGCGTAGCGTTTCGATCGCCGATTAATGGCGATAAAATTCTGCTGACACCTGAGCGCGCGATGGCGATTCAAACCGCGCTGAATTCTGACATCGCAATGATCTTCGATGAATGCACGCCCTATCCTATATCGAAAGCGGGTGCGGAAACCTCGATGCAGTTAAGTCTTCGCTGGGCGGAGCGGTCCAGAGCAGCCTTCACCAGCGACAATGCCCTGTTTGGCATCGTTCAAGGGGGTGTCCATCCGGATTTGCGTGAAGCGTCGCTTGAGGGTCTAAGGCAAATCGGTTTTGAAGGCTACGCCATTGGCGGCTTGTCAGTGGGCGAGCCGAAGCCAGCAATGCTCGAGACCATTAGGAAAATTGCTCCAAAGATGCCAAGCCAAGCGCCAAGATACTTGATGGGTGTGGGAACACCATCGGATCTGATTGAGAGTGTGCGGCGTGGAGTGGATATGATGGATTGCGTGATGCCGACCCGCAACGCGCGCAACGGACATTTGTTCACTAGCTCTGGTGTGATTCGGATTCGTAATGCGGCCCATCGAGCCAGTGATGCGCCGCTGGATGCGCGCTGCAGTTGTTATGCCTGCCAAAATTTCTCACGGGGTTATTTACACCATTTGGATAAGTGCGGTGAGATTCTAGGCGCCACCCTCAATTCAATCCATAATATCGCCTACTACCTTGAATTAATGCGCCAAGCCCGCGGCGCGCTAGCAGAAGACCGATATGATGCTTGGGCTTTGACCGTTTATGCGGGTTGGTCTGAGGCCCCGCCGCCGTTAGAATTTGACCTAGAGTCACCACAGTGATTGCGTCTGACGACTGGAAACAGGACAATGCAGCGCTTTTAGCGTTCTCAACTTGGGCTTAGCCGGTAAAAAGGGCAAGGTCCGTGTTGTAGGACATTCTCACAAGACAGGGGGAATACATGCTTGAATGGTTTATTCCAGCTGCACATGCGGCTGACGCAGGAGGTCCAATGCCAGGATTTGATATTTTAATACTCGTAGCTTTCGCAGGTATCTTTTACTTTATGC
>JABGWC010000324.1 GCA_018645765.1 Gammaproteobacteria bacterium
ATCGGCTTAAAAGTGGTCACCGGCAACGGCGATATTTTGGATCTCAATCAGGGACTGGTAAAAAACAATACGGGCTATGACTTCCGGCATCTTTTTATCGGATCCGAAGGCACCCTTGGTCTCATTTGTGAGGCGACGTTGCAGCTGACTCGGCCGCAAGCTGACACAACGGTAATGGTTCTGGGGATCGAAACCTTTGCCGCCATCGTTGAGGTCTTGCAAGTCTTCAAAACCAAAATCGAATTGACCGCCTTTGAGTTTTTCTCCCAAACCGCACTAGATAAAGTGATCAAGCACCAAGGTCATCCGGCGCCTTTTGCAACCCAGGCGCCCTACTACGCCCTCGTTGAGTTTGAGACCAGCCCGCAGGTCACTAGCGTTGCGCTGGCCTTGTTTGAGCAGTGCGCAGCCCAAGGCTGGGTGCTGGATGGCGTTGTCAGTCAAAGTCTCGCTCAGACGCGCGCGCTCTGGCGACTCCGAGAGGATATTTCAGAGACGCTTTGGCACTGGCAACCCTATAAGAACGATATCTCAGTGCGGGTTTCCAAGATGCCTGACTTCCTAGCAGAGGTCGATCAACTGGTTGCTGCACGCTATCCTGATTTTGAAATCGTTTGGTACGGCCACATTGGTGACGGCAATTTGCACCTGAATATTCTAAAACCCCAAGACCTGACCCAGCTCGAATTTTTTGAGCGCTGCGGCGCAGTGAGTCTTGAGATCGGTGAACTCTTAGCCCGATATGACGGCAGCATTAGCGCAGAACATGGCGTCGGCCTTCTAAAGAAATCGTTGCTGCCCTACTCGCGCTCACCGGTCGAAATTGCCTTGATGCGCTCGATCAAGACAACCTTTGATCCAAAGTCGATTTTAAATCCCGGCAAAGTCTTCGATTCTTAAGCTTGACGCTCGGGGCACGTTCACGCGCGATGTCTTCTTTTGCGCTTTGCTCAAACGCCCTCAGATCTATCCAGCGTTCAGGACTTAGTCGGCGCATTTTTTCAGCCCGCTTAATAAGCGGTCAGTTACCCTTTAATTCGGTTCTCAAAAACCGTGGGTCCGATTCAACTTTTTGCCGGGTATTTTTAAAAAAACAATTATTTCAATGCCTTAGATCGAAAACCTGACTATACAACTCCGTTTGTATCGGTCTGTACTGGGATCTCGCAAAACAAGTCCAACACAATGGCTTGGGATACGGCTTCATTGCGATGACCACCGGCACACCAAGACGGCATGACCATCGAATAAAGTCCGCTCCCGCCGGCCACCAATACCAAAATCTGGCTTGGTTCTTTAAAGCAATGTCGAACCGCACCCGGCTTCAGCCGACCGGCAAAGCCAGGATTCACTGCGGCAAGGGCTTCGGTTGTGTGTACGCATCGATCATACAAAGCCGCGCAAATATCGGCGCGAGCCAGACCTGCGCCTGCCAAAATGCACGCATGTTCTGGATTCAGCACCACCACCGCGGCGCCCCCCGTCAACGCAGCATTGTTGGTTGCCAAATTCGCCAAACCGATTGCGAGCACATTTAGCAACCGCTCGTGATCATCCCCGGCGTCGGCATCCCCGGAGTACATCACCGAATGCGGCGCTTCGGCGCCCACAACCGTCACCACACTGTCTTCGGCGCTAAACCCCCTCGACACATGCAGCGGCTCAAAGGGACTGGACGCCTCGTCTTCAGCAAGACAATAACTAAATTTCCCAGGATGCCCCAGGAGCGCCATGTCCGAGATACCGGGCCGCGCGCCACCGATATTCATCATTGCGAGCCGGACGGCGCGCCCGATACTCGCGTTTGCCCGAAACCCTGGCCCCAACGCGCCAAATCCGGAGGCAATGCCGCCACATGCGGCCCGTGCTGGGCCATTCACCAAAATCAAAGGCGCTGTACAATGCGTCGTGGCTTGCATTTCCGTTAAATCGAAAGCCGGGTTTAAGATGGCCTCAATAGCTGCAATCACGACCGGCATATGGTCTGGCAAACATCCCGCCATCACCGCCGCCACCGCAATTTTTTCAATCGTCGCCGAACCGCCCGCAGGGCCCATATCACCCAGCGTCAGCTCGGCGGCTTGACCGGTCGCCAGCACCATCCTTGCAACGCGCTCATCGGTTGGAATCACAACTGGGAGCCCATCGGTTAAACCCTGGGCATGGAGCTGCTCGAGCGCCTCTGCCTCATTCTCAGCGAAAAGCTTGCCCGTCATGCGCTTAACGCCTTAATCATGTCATCAACCAGGTCCTCAGCCACTGCTTGCATGCGAGCCTGCCCGGTGCCCGCAATCGGATGCGGTAACTGCAGTCTTGGCAAATCCGGCATGCCAAAAGATTCCGCGACAAAATCCCCTTGTGGCCAAAACGCGTCGGTCACCAGCGCAAGCGCTGGTAAACCCTGCTTTGCTGCCTCAATGCCGTCACGCACGGTGCCGGTAGTGCAGCTGCCTCAGTGCCCGTAGGCCGCAATCAATCCATCGCAACCGTTGACCATTTCAGCAACCAGCTCAGCTGGCGCTGTGATCGAGGCGTTGCCTTTATCGAAGCGTTTGATCACGAGGCGCGGGCAACGGCTTAGCAACGCGTTCTCAACGGCATCTAAAAAGTTAACCGAGTCCGGAAACCCGTTGGCTAGTAGTGCCAAGGTTGCGGCGGAGGACGCCCCTAGGTTCAAGGACAAGTCATAGGGCATCGCGGGGGTTCTTCGGACGCCTTCCGGACTATGGTATTCAATCATCATCGCGCTCTTCAATAGGGGCTTCACCCCATCATGCCACTCAGATCTTAATATTCCCAGATCAACCTTAAACGCCCTTTTTTCAGAAGCCGCGCGATAGCTCGCCCGCGCCTTCGGCCCCGCGACTTGTCGCCTCTATGTCACGGAAATCATCCTCCGCCGTGTCGTCACCAGACAAGGCATCGGGCGGTTCCTGTACTGGCGCAGTCGTTACTTCAGAGCTCGGCGTTTCGCGCAGGCCGAGCGACTTCTTATCCACATGACCGGTTTTTCGGTAGCGCTCAAACCAAGCCAAAGAATGCCCAACCTTGCTCAACAGACGCGACGGCAGGCCCGCGATCCCATGACTGCTACCGGGCAGGCGCACCATCGCCGCATCAACACCTTTGAGTTTCAGGGCCTGATAAAACTGCTCGGTCTCAGAAATAGGTGTTCGCCGGTCTTCTTCGCCGGTCAGCAGCATGGTGGGTGTCACCACATTCGCCATCAGCGACAAGGGCGAGCGTTGCCAATATTCCGCAAACTGCTCCCAGGGCGGACCCGAAAACTGATGATTGATTTGATACACGTAAGAGTCAGCAGTCAGGGTTTTACTAATCCAGTTGATCACCGGTTTTGCGGCGACGGCGGCATTAAACCGGTCGGTTAAACCAATGGCATAGGCTGCGGCAATCCCGCCCGCAGAGCCACCGCTCACAAAGAGGTTCTGCGGATCCACAAACCCTTTATTGATCATATGGTCAACGCCTGACATGTGGTCGCGAAAATCTTCTCGACTGGCATATTTGCCCTGTAACAAGCGCGCGAAGGCTTCGCCGTAAGAGGTGCTTCCACGATAATTATCGAAAAAAACAATGTAGCCGCTGGCAGCCATCAACTGCATTTCAGCAGAAAAGAATTTACCGTAAGCCAGATGCGGGCCGCCATGGACTTCCAGGATCATAGGGTATTGCTGATTGGGGTCAAAGTCCGGTGGGGTTAAGTAAAAACCATGAATCTCCGTGCCATCAAAATCTGACGCATAGGTGACTTCCTGCACGGCCCCAAGCGACTTACTACCCAGCAAATCCTCATTTAAGTGGGTAACTTGCCGCAGTTTGCCTGCTTGGATAATCGCAAGGTCTGCTGGGCGGTCTGGCCCGGCAAAGGTCACGGCATGGGTACCCGATTGGTAATCAAACTGGCCGCTCAAGTAGGGCCGGCCCAGCGTCGTGCCACCCACCGCATCGGTCAACACCTTTAATTTGCCCTTTAAACTCAGTTCAGCGAGTTTTCGCTGGCCGCGCTCATCGTACAAGATAGAGACCTTTTGGTCTTGACTGGACCAGCTCGCCGCTTCAATCGAGATATCCAAGGTTTCTCCTAGAGGACGGCGCTCACCATTGTTCAAACTTTGCCGCCACAACCGACTGGGCCGATAGGTCGCGCGCTGACTAGACTGCGTCAAATACAGCAGCTGCGTCCCGTCCTGAGACAACTCGGGTGCATATTCGCGACCCGAAAAATCCGTTAACTGCGTTAACGCCCGCGATCCGACTGCTACTGAATACAAATCGCTCTCAAAGGTCTGCAAGGCCCAATTTGGGTCACGATTCGACGAAAAGATGAGGTCGTGACCGTCTGGCTGCCAAATCAGGGGTCCGTTATTTTGAAAATCGCCAACCGTCAACTGCGTCGATGTGCCGCCCTCCGCGGGCACGACAAACACATGCGCATAGGACGGCGCGACAATGCCGCGACCATCAAATTGATAGCGGACGCTTTCAATGACTCGAGCAGATGCTGCCCATTTAGCGCCCTTTGGCCGCTTAGGCGCTTTGTAAAGCGGGGCTTCTGTTTCGGCAACAACACTCCGAGTGAAGGCAAGCGTTTCATCATCTGGCGAGAAAGCAAGCCAACCTGGCGCCGTTGGCAAATCAACAATGAGTGCCGAGCGGCCATATTCCAAATCCAACATTCGAATTTGATGGCGCCGCCGGTTCGCGGTGGTATAAGCGACTTTTGTGCCTTTATGATTCCAGGTGGGCCAACCATAACTGCCAAAGTCTGCTAACAAAGGCTTGTGTTCATCCGTTTTTAAGTCAACTAGCCAGAGGGACGCGCGGGATGCATCCCGCATCACATCGAAACTTCGACGTATATAGAGCACGCGCGTGCCATCTGGCGAGACTTGCGGGTAGTTCGCGTACTCCAAATCAAACACATCCATGGGCTCAAAACGATCGATCTCAGCGCTCGCTGCACCGCCATGCCAGCCCATTGTGATGATCAGCAGCATCCACCACTGAACCCACTGCTCCCGGTATTGTCTCATGTCTGACTCCTCGCCCTATCGCTTCGAATTCGTAAAGTGCTATGAGCCTACCGCCACTCGAGGTGCCGCTCATTCAACACGTCACAATCAGTGTATCAGACGTCCAAATCATGGATCGGCGCGCAGACTTGCTCAGGTGCGTTGGCGCAATAGCATTGGCAAGGCTTGCAAATATGGCCGCAACAAACCCTTTTAAAGTCGTTGATGTCGTAGTGGCGCGACCAATTTGACAACATTCGCGCGATAAACCGGCGCAATGCCTTGGCGTGGTGCACCAAAACATCAACCATCGCGTCCTGCATGCCCAGCTATTGGTGATAACCCACGCCTGGCCGGGACCCGTTGTTGCGTTCCAAGCGGCGCGCAATGCGGCACCCTCGGCACGACTAGCAAACGAGGCCTTGACACGGATGGGCCGTCACGACACAACCTTTTCGGCTCGTCGTGCACCATCAAAGCTTACAGAGCATTCAAATGGCGATTGATGCTCAAGTCAAAAGACGATCTAAAACATCGAGACAAAAACGGATTCGTTATCCATTGGAGAACCTAAACATCCGAACTCAAGCAGCGGCTTGCAACCCGACAATTTTGGGGCCGTCATCTATTGATGTGCAGGCGTTGCGCATTTGGGGGTTGGGGTTTGGGGGGTGGGGGGTTGGGGGTTGGGATTTAGGGTTTAATCTGCCTAATTCTGGATTTGGGGAGCGCGGTAGACAATCAAAAAACAGTTCGTGCAACCTGTCATTGCAGCGCCGTTGAACTTGAACCCACCCTTCCCAATGGGCTTGAGACACTCAGACGGTGCAATTGCTCAATGCGTGGTCGCCGCAATGCTGTAGTCGCCTTAGACGCCCCTGAAAACTTGAAGGTTATAAAAGGCGCAGGCGCATTAAAAACCCACACCTTCAA
>JABGWC010000325.1 GCA_018645765.1 Gammaproteobacteria bacterium
TAAGTTTAAATTCAGCGTTCGGTCCCATTCTGCTCGATCTAACTTATGGAGCGATCTTTGAACACTGGACCCGCCCGCATTATTGACCCACATATGCAGCCCCCCAAACGTTGCGATGGCAAAATCTGCTAAGGCTTGCACCGCTGCCTCGTCCGTAACATCGGTTGCGAGCGCCGCCGCGCTGCCGCCCGCGGCGTTAATTTCGCTCGCGACCCTTTCAATTTCTTCTTGTCGTCGCGCGGCACAGACAACGTGCGCACCGGCCGCGGCCAGGACCTTGGCAATACCTTCACCAATTCCTCGTCCAGCGCCTGTCACGACGGCAGTCTCGCCCTTCAAGTTGAAAAGTTGTTCGATCATGGCTCATTTTTCCTTTGTGTTTTCGATGGTTGAAAACCGTCAAGCTTGCCGGTTTAATGGAGGGTCGGTCAAGTCTGGCCCCGGAATCTAACTGAACGAGGTTGAGGGAGCGTTATATGTCAAAAGAGCAACTTATCGCCGTCGCTAAATCTAACCTGGCACATGCCGAGGCCGGCACCATTCAGCAAACTGAAGATTTTTTAAAGGTTCCAGCGACGAACTACTACTGCCCTGAGCGCTGGCAACAAGAGATGAACCAAATTTTTAAACGCGTGCCTTTGTTGCTAGCGACCACCGCGGAACTCCCAAACCCCGGAGACTATAAGGCCCTCGAGGCCGCGGGCACACCTGTCCTGATCAGCCGCACCAGCTCCGGTGAGGTTCAAGCGTTCTTTAACATGTGCAGTCATCGCGGCGCACAGATCATGCCGGTTGGACAAGGCAACGCTCACCGCTTTACCTGCCCCTATCACGCCTGGACCTATAATTTAGAAGGCGAGCTGACGGCAATCTATGCCAATAAAGATTTCGGCGATCTCGATAAGAGCTGCCATAGCTTGACGGCTCTGCCATGCCTTGAACGCGCGGGCCTCATTTGGGTCACACTCAACCAGAACAGCACGCTGCCGATCGAAACATTTTTATCCGGATATGATGACCTACTGGCCGAATTTGGCTTTGAGACCTGGCATCATTTCAAGAGCCAAGCGGTGGCGGGCCCAAATTGGAAAATAGCCTATGACGGCTATATGGACCTCTACCACTTACCCATTCTTCACAAAGACACCTTTGGCCCCGACTATCCAAACCGTGCAAACTATTACAATTGGGGGCCGCACCAACGCGTTGCCGGTCCTGATCACCGCCTAGCCCAGTATAAAGACCTCGCGCCAGAAGATTGGCCGGATCAAGCGTTGACTTCCGGGGTTTGGACCATCTTTCCGCATATCTCGATTGCGAGCTTTGATGGTGGCGGCCGCAGCGTTATGTTATCGCAGCTCTTTCCAGGCGACTCACCCGGCACCTCTGTCACGATTCAGCATTACCTCATGGAAGATCCGCCCGATGAAGCGCAAACGCAAGCGGCTCTGACGCAATTTGAGTTTTTAAAATACGTTGTTCAAGAAGAAGACTACGCAACCGGGCTTAGGCAGCAAAAAGCACTTGAGTCCGGCGGCAAGCCTTTCGTTCTATTCGGAAAAAATGAGGGCGGCGGGCACCACTTTCATCACTGGGTCGAACTCCTCCTCAAAACAGAGGATGCCGATTTACCAGCCTTGTTCGAGGAACATAAAACCACTTTCTTTTCAGCAAAAAAACAGGACTAGAGCCATGGATAAAGCAGAAAACCACGAGGCCGTCTCGATTTATTACCTAGACCCAGAAGACCGCGACGCACTGCTTTTAGAGCAAAAAGAGTGTGTTTTAAACTGGTGTACCCAAGACGAGTGGCCAATGGGCGTTATACACTCCTACATTTACCGAAAAGGGAAGATCTGGATCACAGCGGGCGCCCATCGGCACCGCGTTTCTGCGCTGCGCAGAAACCCAAAGACCTCGGTCGTTATTACCTCCAAGGGCACCTCCATGGGCGCCGGAAAATCGATCACGATAAAAGGCCGGTGCGAGATTCATGAGGACAAGGCGATCAAGGGCTGGTTTTATCCGGAGCTGGCTCAAGCCCTGCGCGGCACACCCGAAGAGGTTGCGGCCTTTGAGCAGATGCTCGACTCGCCCCTTCGGATCGTGCTCGAGATTACTCCTGAAAAATGGATCACCTATGATGGCGCGAAAATGCGAGATCATACCCAGGGCACGCTCGACCCTGCCAGGCTCGCCAAACCGCTCGAATCCGATGCAGTGCGGCTGCAAAAAGAAAAAGCTAAGCGGAACCTGCCCAATGACTGATTTCAAACATATCCTCGTGGATGTACCCCGTCCGGGCGTGAGCCGCATTACGCTCAATCGACCCGAATCGAGAAATGCGCTCAATAACACGCTGCGAGGCGAACTCTACGGTCAGCTAGAAGCCAATGACCGGGATGCCGACATCCGAGTCACCATCATCCGCGGTGCCGGCAAGGCCTTTTGCGCCGGTTACGATTTAAAGGCCAATAACCGAGCGGACCAGCCCTTTCACACAGCGGGCGGCGACGGGAATTGGGCACGCCATGTGGTTGATGGCTTCTTTAGAGTCTGGGATCTTGCAAAGCCCGTCATTGCCCAAGTTCATGGCTATTGTCTTGCGGGCGGCACGGAACTCGCGACATCCTGCGATCTGGTTTATGTCGCTGAGGATGCCGCCATTGGCTATCCCGTTGTTCGTTCTATGAGCCCACCGGACAATCAATTCTTTCCGCATTTGCTAGGACTACGTAATGCCATGGAGATGATGCTAACGGGTAACGCGATTTCTGGTATTGAAGCGGCCGAGCAAGGTTTCGCCAACCGAGCCTATTCCGCCGACACATTAGACGCTGAGGTGCTGGAAATCGCCGAGCGAATCGCCAAGGTGCCCTCCGATCTCCAGCAAATGAATAAACGCGCTGTTCATCGCCAGATGGAACTCATGGGCGTTCGCGCCGCGATCCGGTCGGGCACCGAGATACAAGCGCTGGCTTTTCACACCGAATCAACCAAGGCGCATTTCAAGGAGCTCGCCGCGGGTCTGACCACAGCCTTAACATCACGAGATGAAAAGTTTGGCGACTATCGAACCAAGGAACAAGACGTATGAGCGGACCTCTTTCAGGCATTACCGTCCTCGATCTCACCAGCGTGATTTCTGGACCCCTCGCAACCGCCATTCTGGCAGATCAAGGCGCTCGCGTAATCAAAGTTGAGAACCCCTCTGGTGACAGCATGCGAATGGGGGGCGCTTTAAATCGCGGCGTCTCTAGCCTTTTTACAGCCCTGAATCGCAATAAAGACTCGATCGTCTTGGACCTACAGCAGGCATCCGGCATTTCGGCGATCAAATCGATGGTGGCTTCGGTCGACATCCTGATTCAGAATTACCGTCCCGGCGTAATGGAACGGCTGGGCATCGGCTATAGCGATTTAAAAGCCATCAATCCCCAACTCATCTATGTCTCGATTAATGGCGTCGGCACCCACGGGCCCTATTCGGACCGCCGCGTGTACGATCCCGTTATCCAAGCGTTCGCTGGTTTCGCCAGCGCGCAAGCGATGAACGGTCAGCCAGAGTTGATCAAAATGATGGTCTGCGACAAAATTACCGCGCTCACGGCTGCCCAAGCAGTAACAGCGGCTTACATTGAGCGATTAACCAGCGGCCATGGCCAGCAGGTTGAAATTTCAATGCTCGAAGCTTGTCTGTATTTTATCTGGCCGGATCGCTTTTTCTCCGAAAGTTTTGTTGAAACCCCAGAATGGCCTGGCGCAGACATCA
>JABGWC010000275.1 GCA_018645765.1 Gammaproteobacteria bacterium
AAGATCATAGTAGGCACCACAGATCTGCAATCGGCTCGCGGCGACGAGTCCTTCCAAAGCGGATGAGCCGTGTTTGAGTTGGTTCACAGAAGCTCGGACGTTTGCCCGCATGCAATGATAGGCGAGGGCTTTTTGATCCGTTACCGCGTTAGCCTCGACAAGGCTCGTCATGCTGGGGGCAATTCGGTCAACAATGGATTTTAGGTTGTCCGTCGCATGATCCCCAGGGTGCTGCATGTGGTGCAATGTCGCATCGATGGCGCCGCAGCGCGTATGTCCCATCACGACAACCAGCGGTACTTGAAATTGCAACGCGGCAAATTCAACGCTGCCAACCTGAGACGGCGCGACTATATTGCCAGCTACGCGTATGACGAAGAGATCGCCTGGGCCCTGATCAAAGATAATCTCAATGGGCACACGGGCGTCAGAGCAGCCCAGGATGATGGCGATTGGATTTTGATCAGTATAATCTTTGGCGCTTTGCCAAGGTTTTGGGCTGGATAAACCCTCCCGAAATCGCGTGTTGCCAGCGATGAGCGCGTCAAGAACGGAATTTGCTAAAGTCATACTCCCTCGCTACTTCCAAAATTGTCCTAAAGTTTAGCCTGCCGAAACGAGTCATAATGCGTCTTTGGCAGCGGTCTGCGGGGCAAATTCTAACACTCAGATTGGAACGAGCGGATCTTTTTTGGCGCTTGCTGCTTGGACTGTTGCAAGCCGATCGATACACTGGTGGCGGGGTAAAGCGTTATCGACAGGATCTCGCGCGGCGGTGGTGCGTGCTAGAAGGCATCGGTGTCATCCGTTGTGCAAGCCATTGGTTCGCCGCCGGATACTGGGATCGAGACAATAAAAGAGGTTATGCACGTGTTTGATTATATTGTTATTGGCGCTGGTTCAGCCGGTTGCGTTATGGCCGCAAGGCTTGCCGAGGATCACAGCGTCTTGCTGATTGAAGCAGGCCGCGCTAACCCTGCTTGGGATTTTAGACTACACATGCCGGCGGCGTTATCCGAAGTTTTGACGTCGACCCGCTACAATTGGGCCTTCGAGACCGAGCCAGAACCCTTTTTAGGGCAGCGCAACCTGTACTGTCCCCGCGGCAAAGTGGTGGGCGGATCCTCTTCAATTAACGGTATGATTTTTGTTCGAGGTCATGCGGAGGACTTTAACCGCTGGTCTGAAGTGTACGGTGCAAGCGGCTGGTCGTATGAGGACGTGTTGCCGTTTTTTAAGGCGAGCGAGACGAAAGCGGGCGGTGATCCGGATTATCGAGGTCATACGGGTCCCTTAAAAATCACCAATGGTGATACCAGTTCGCCCCTTTGCCAGGCCTGGCTAGAGGCCGGCGAAACACTCGGGTTTGGCCGAACCCCGGATTTTAATGGCGAAACGCAAGAGGGCTTTGGCCCCTTTGATCGGACGGTTGCAGATGGACTACGTCAAAGTGTTGCTCGAGCCTATTTGTCACCCAAAAATGGCCTAGGCTTATCGGGGCTCACGATTCTGACGCAAGCGGAAGTGCAGCACATCGCGTTTGACGGCGATCGAGCGGTGGGCCTGCAAGTGCTGGTGAATGGGCGGCTTAAATCATTTCAAGCAAGCCGGGAGATTATCCTTTCCGCCGGCGCGATTAAAAGCCCACAGGTCTTGATGCGATCCGGGATTGGGTCGGAATCAGCCTTGAAAGCGTCCGGGATAGAATGCCTTGTACCGAGGGCCGAGGTTGGTCAGAACTTGCAAGATCATTTAGAGGTCTATGTTCAAGCGGCTTGTCCGAAACCGGTTTCATTATATCCCTCGACCCGAGGCTTGAGAAAGTTAGCGGTGGGCGCACAGTGGTATTTAACGAAGCGCGGCGATGGCGCGACCAATCACTTTCATACCGGCGCCTTTCTGAGAAGTGGATTGGATTACGGTTATCCGGATCTACAGTTCCATTTTTTGCCGGTCGCCATGGATTATGATGGTAAGGATTCCTATCGGGGACACGGCTTTCAAGTCCACGTTGGGCCGATGAAGCCAACGAGTCGCGGCAGCATTACCCTGAATCCGAAAGACCCTGGCCTGGCCCCCAAGATCTTGTTTAACTATAACGCGAGCGAGCAGGATCAGCAGGTGATGCAGCGCGGCATTGAGTTGGCGAGGCATTTGATAAACAGCCAACCTTTTGCAGAATTTAAAGGCAAGGAACTCAGGCCCGGGCCAGTTGATTTGCCGGATTTTGTGAATCGTTTTGGCGAGAGTGCCTATCACCCATCTGGAACCTGTCGAATGGGTCGTGATGACGATGCTGTTGTCTCACCGGACGGCGTTGTGAATGGTGTTTCTGGATTGCGGGTTGTTGATGCATCGATCATGCCTGAGATTACCAATGGCAATTTAAATGCGGTGGTCATCATGATGGCCGAAAAAATTGCGGCCCAAATCCTCGAGTGTTGAAAAATGAAGTTGGTTTTCGGTTTAAGATCAGGGTTTTGGTGTCAAGCTTAGAACGCCGTGAGAGTTAGCTTTATCTGAAAAGGAGACGAGCAGTGGGTTATCAGAATCAGGCCTGGCTCGATCAATGGCGGGAGCCAGTGATTGAGCCGGATCAATTAATCTGCGATCCGCATCATCATCTTTGGGACCATATAACCCATCGTTATCTGCTGGATGAATTCAAACAAGATATAGACAGTGGCCATCGGGTGGTGAGTACTGTTTTTGTAGAGTGCGCCAGCATGTATAACGTGGACACGGCAGCCGCCTTGGCACCGGTCGGCGAAACGGAATTTGTGAATGGCGTCGCTGCGATGTCCGCTAGCGGGGCTTATGGCACAGAGCGTATTGCAGCGGGCATTGTGGGGTTTGCTGATCTGATGCTGGGACGCAAGGTTGCAGCGGTCTTGGATGCTCACATGGGGGCGAGCCGACGATTTCGGGGTATCCGGCACACAACTGGATGGCACGAAAGTCAGAGTGTGCGTAACGCCCACAGCAATCCGGTTGCGGGTCAGATGAGTGATTCGACCTTTCGGGTGGGCTTTGCCGAGTTGGCGCCGCGTGGACTGAGTTTTGATGCTTGGTTCTATCATCCTCAGCTGAAGGAGCTGATTGATTTAGCGGATGCGTTTCCCAACACGCAAATCATATTAGATCATTTTGGTGGCCCCTTAGGCATTGGGCCTTATGAAGGCAAAGCTGCAGAAGTGTTCCAGGTTTGGCGCAGGGATATGATGCACTTAGCCAAACGGCCTAATGTGGCGGTTAAGTTAGGTGGACTGGTAATGCCTATCAACGGGTTTGGCTTTCATAAACGTCGAAAACCGCCGACCTCGGATGAGCTCAAAGCTTTAACCGGAGACTATTACCGATGCGCGATCGAACAATTCGGCCCCGAGCGTTGTATGTTTGAAAGTAATTTTCCGGTGGATCGGCAGAGCTGCTCTTACTTGGTGCTTTGGAATAGCTTTAAGAAATTGGTGAAGGATGCCTCGCCAGCTGAAAAGAACTTATTGTTTCACGATACCGCGGCTCGAATCTATCGGCTCTGATCAGTCGCAATAAATTGCCAGGCCCGCATGACAAAAGAAGCACAGCGCACGCTATCGCCCAGATGTTTGTTTAAGGCCTTTACGAGACTGTTTGTGCGCCTTTAGCGGGTGGTGTCCGGTGGGCGCTTGGCGAATACGGTTGCCGGCCGGCTGAGGTGTCTTGTGGATAGGATTGGCAGGCGATCGGGTAAACCCATTACGATACCGCTCATGTAGGTCCCAGAAGGCGATACGGTTTACCGGGTTGCCGAGCAAGGTGGTGCTGAACAGCATCCGATTTGGGTTTACAATTTAATCGAATTTCGGGCGCTAACCCTTCAGGTCCGAGGGCGAAAGCGAGTAATGCTGGTCAAGACGGTCTCGACTGAGATGCGGCCGCGAGTTTGGGATCGATGCGTCGAGTGGTATCCAGAGGATGCCTCTTTATTAGGCTCGAATCGAAAGGCAAACCCCTGTTTTTGCCTGCTCTTTCCCGCAATGAATGGACTTAAGAATTGCTTGTTCCTTGGCCCAGATAAGCGATTTCTGTTCAAGCTCCTGTTGCCGCAAATGTGTTAATTTGGATCGCGCGTCCGCTAAATTTTTTAAAGTCATCCAAGGAACGGATGACAAAGCCTCGGCGCAATACTGAGTCCCGGCTACTTCCAAGCTCCAGCCCTTTAAATGCTCTATCACTTCCGTCATGAGCGCCGTCCCAATCATCGGTTATCAAGAAGGTATCCGAATTGAAACGATTATTTCAGGGCGCTATATCTTATTTTGCGCGATGAAATGCGGCGTTCGGTTGGCCGGTTATTAGGCTTTGAGGTCATGAGATGCTGTTAGTTGCTGCCCGCGACGGCCTGGGTTTTTTGTCCTTCTTAGTAAGCGCGCAGAGTAAGCGCGCGATGTTTGTCTCAAAGGTATCAAGCAACATACGATGTTATTCCTCAACCCCGACGTATTAAATCGGCTGAGCAGTCACCTTAGCCTGGTTACGGTTTTTTGACACCATGGGTGGGGATTTGTAATGTTTCCAGCAGCATCGGCTTGTAGCGATTGAGTAATGAGAGCGTAATGGCGACAGTCTCGGTATCGATTAAACCGGTAAAATCATTCGGCCTGTAGTGCATTTGAAAAGCGCGTGTGGTGCGTTGAGATTGATGATCCTGCTCCCCGGTTACGTCAATAGGGTAGCCAAAAAGTGCTAGTGCGGATTGCGCGCGGGTGATGTCCAGCGTATTGCCGGCGACCCAATCAAGGTAAAATGCTTTGTCACGCTCGAAGTACCAGGGGCCAATGCCGGCTTGATGCAGTGCCTGCCAAGGGAACTGCGGACCTGGGTCGACTTTGCGATCGGGGGCAATGTCCGCATGGCCGACCACGTTAACGGGTGATATGTCTGGGTGACGCGCGATGATGTCTTGTATCAGTTGAATTAGGGCGCCAATTTGATCGCTTGGGTAGTCTTCGAATCGGCAAAGTGCCGCGAGCGGTTTTAGTTGTTTGGAAAGGGTGGCATCGCTTGCGCAACCGGATCGATTTACGAGCTCGATGCCAATGCTACGATCATTTAATGCCGTTTCTCGGAACCATTGGCTTTCGCCGGCGTGCCAAGCGCGGTCTGCTTCCGAGACCAGTTTGAAAATTTTTAACGTGGGGTAAGGGTAAGTGTCGTCATCGAGTCTTGGAATGAGGTAATGCGCGCTCACCGGACGGTCTGATGTCTGTGTAAGGGCTTTTAAAGATGGATCAAATGCCTCCGAGGTAAAATGAATCACTAAATGATTCACGCGACTGTTCTGATTCTCAGAGGGGACCTCGATGAACGGTAGCGTGCTGCAGCCAGTCAGGAGCATCAGGGTCAATACGGCTTTACCAACTCGTTTGATGTGATTCATTGAGGCGGCGGCCCTTGCAGGTAAAGGTTGAGAGCAAGAGTGTACCGATTGAGTATAAGTGGTGCCAGACTTGAAAAAACTGCGAAGGATGCAAGGCTCTGCACCGCCACCAGCATTCGCCCTCTGAGTCATAAAATAGGTCTCAATGGTCAAGCTGGCTCGGCTGGCGCTGGTGCGCGGCGACTGAATGCACTGACCGAGTTGCTCAAAGTAAGCCAGAAAGCGCTGTGTTGAATGGCGCAACGAGCTGGATTGTTAATGCGCAAGGACCTGTCTTGTGACGTGCGCAGATAAAAAGAAGGCACTGCAGCCTAATCAAGTGCAACCTCAGGCGCAGGTGTTCTTGAATTGCCTGCCTCGCTCGCAAGCGTTGTTTGTAGTTGGCTGACCATTTGACGCAGCAAGCCGCTAAGACCTTTGGCGGATCGGTGATCGATTGCATCAAGGGTCGACGTTATCCCGGCCAGCGCGGAGGTTAATCCAATCGCACTGTTAGCAGGGTTCTGCAGCATTGATAAAAAGGCTTCTACCTTGCCTTCTAGGCCGGCTGGCGTTTCCCTCGACCGGGTCAGCTGGTCAAGGTAGGCGCGAGCAACGACGGGATCAGTTGGCCAGGTAACTGGCTGTTGCTGTTGTGGATTAAACGTCGCGCCTTGATCTGCTAGAGCGGCCGCGGCAATTTCATTCGTTGAAAGGTACTCACTTGGCGTGAGGGTCAAAACGTCAAGGCCTCTGACAATCTCGGTCGCATAGATGCGGCCTTGATACCAGTAGCTCGACCAATAACCACCGGTAACCAAGTGGGTGGGGTGGATTGGCCCGCGGTCAAAATAGCCGATTTCAACCGGCGCCTTGGAATTTGTAAAGTCGATTACGGAGATGCCGCCCTGGTACCACGCTTGCACAAAGATGTCTCGGCCCGGGACTGGGACAATTGCGCCATTGTGTGCCACACAGTTTTCTTCCTTGGTTTGCGGTGCGGGGAGTTTGTAGTAAGACTGGAACACCAGTTTTTGATCGATGATGTCGAAGATGGCATTTGCGCCCCAGTTCATTGGATCATAGGTGCGGCAACGGGGTCTGCCGCCACCGCCCCACTCATCGGTAAATAAAACCTTACTGCCGTCGTTGTTAAAGGTCGCCGAATGCCAGTAGGCAAAGCCTGTATCGGTGACTGCGTCAAGGCGCCGAGGCTTTAAAGGATCGGTGATATCGAAAATAATGCCGTTGCCGGAACAGGCGCCCGCGGCAAGATTGGCTTGCGGGTAGACCGTAATGTCATGGCATTGGTTGGTTTGGCTCGTCTCTTGAGAGGTCTCGTCGTGTTTTCCGCCGCGCCATAGACCGGCCATTTGACCGGTCTCAAGATCCTCAAAGACTGCCGGGCTGTTTGTAATGCGCGCCTTGCCCGGGTTCTTGATGGGGATCTCAATGACGTCAATTCGAAACAGGGCCGTTCGAGTGTCCCCAGCGATGTTGCCGATGCAGCCTGCAAGCTCTTCTTCTTTTCGAACATTCGAGGTGCCCGAATTGTAGACGATGATGCGTTCATCATCGCTCGCAACGACTGAATGAGTGTGGGAGCCGCGACAGGTTTGAACTTGCCCAACCTGTATGGGGCGCTCAAGGTTGCTGATATCAAAGATTCTGAGGCCGCGAAAGCGCTCGGCACTGATGTCGTCAGAGATGCCTTCAAGGCCGCAGTCAACTCGGGCGCGATTGTCTTCGACGGACATCAACAGCAAATCACCGACGATCGAGACATCGCCCTGCCCGCCAGGGCAAACAATGGAGCTTAGAAGCAAAGGGGGCTCACCGGATCCGATCTTATAAAGATTGATACCGTGATAACTGCCGACTGCGAGTAAGTCGCCTGAAAATGCCATGTCGGTATAAGAAAAGCTCAGTAGTGGCGCACGCTTGGATCTTTCGGATGGTTTTTCTTCAGAACCGATGCCGTGCTCGAGGTTGCTTTCAGGACTGGTTAATTGTTCAATCCAATGGGTCGTTTGTGCGACCCAGGAGGTGTCTGATGCCGCTTTATCTGATGTTTTGGCGCGTAATGGGGGTAGGCCAGACGGGTTGTTTGGGTCGAAGAAACCTGGCGGTTTTGGCAGGCTGGCCTGGAGCGTCATGTTGTACGCGGCCTCGGCAGCGTCTCGAAAGCCGGCTGCAAGCCCGGCTCTTGGGTCGGTCGATAAGCCCCCGAGCAGGATATCCATTCGGTCAATTTCGGTCTGCTGCTCGTTTTTTAAATCGGTAATGAATTTATACAGAATCGGATCAAATGCGGATCCTGATAGCTTTAAGAGGGTCTTGACCATTTTGAGTGCTCCCTCATGGTGGGCAATCATGAGGGTTAAGAATTGCGTTTCAAAGTTGGTGCTGCTGGACGCGGCTAAGGCCAGCATTTCCTCGGGAGAGGCCATGCCCATGCTTTTGTGATGCAGCATTTGATTATGATCATGGGGTTTCGGTGTGGCAACCAAGGGTTGGTCTCGATCAGACAGCCAAGATTGCATGAATTCGATTTCGTCTTTTTGTGACGCTTCGATTCGGCCGGCAACATCGAGAAAGGGTTGTTGGTTGGTGCGCTCGGAAACCATTTGAGCCATATCAATGGCCTGCTGATGATGAACGATCATGTCCTGAATAAATTGGATGTCCTCATTAGAAAATCCCGCTTGACTGACCCGGGCTGCGACATCCGGTCTGAGTTCGATCGAGGGTTCTCCTGGGGGCCCTGGCTGCAGGATCGGTGCGGCGGTAACGGGTGTTGAGATGAAAATAAGCGCCGTGAGGCTTGCAATGCCGAATAGTTGTGCAGGTCGCACAGATCTAAACCCATTGAGGGTGGCGCGGGCTGCGCCGTCTAAAGGTCGTCTCGGTTTTGGATCTGTGCAGGCCATAGGTTTATTCCGGGTTGAGTCAGGGCGTGAGGTTGGATTGAAGCAGGCAATATCATGAATTGGCGATCGTTTTGTCTTGGCCCCGCGACAGTCACTGTCTGCGGCAGATAAAAAGCCCAAAGTAGCCTTGTGCCCAAAGCGTGCTGTTTAAAGTCTTCATCGAAGGTCGTTTAAGCCTTCATGGCTTTATCACTTTAGCCTGCTAGCGTTAAGACTCGTGCTTAACCAAAAGGTGCAATCATGGCTTCAGTCAGGATCAAGGACTATATGGTGTCACAGCCGGTGACGGTTTTGCAATCAGCGACCATCGCTGAGACCGCTCGCATGATTACTGAGCAGAAAGTGTCGGGCGTCGTGGTTGTGAATGAGGCCGGGGTCGTTGTCGGCATGCTGTCAGAGTTAGATTGTCTTCGGAATCTACTGTCTGAGGCGTACAACGGCCAGGCGATGGGTGGTGAAGCGGTCGCGCTGGCCATGACCACACCCGTCACCACTTGTGCGGCTGATGCAGACATTATTAGCATTGCCGAATCAATGTTGGCGAACAAGCAGCGGCGGCGGCCTGTTGTTGATCAGGGGAAGTTAGTCGGGCAGATAACCTGCCGACAGCTACTTGGTGCCTTGCTTGATTTTGGAACTTAACCGATCAGAGCAAGCATCACCGAGGGTAATGGGTTCGAGTGCTTCAGCTTTAGTGCGCTAAAAATGTTGCCTAAAAGTGGCACCTGAGGTTACTGGATAACAAAGCCGGTAATCATCGCACGCTCGATTTCAAAAGGCTTTGGGCCATCTTTGAACATGGTGTTAACGCTTTTCTCAATCTGCTTAATGAATCGTGCTTTGCCATCGGCTGAATTAATTTCGTTGAAGTCTGCTCCTTGCATCAGCGTGAGGAGATCGCTTTGAATTAGAGGGATGTTGTTTTTGATGGTGTCGCCAGAGTCAGCGTCGCGAGTTTGTAAGCTCGTCGTGATCTGAACATACCGCATTTTGCCCTTAACATCGAAATTGGCCACGATAGGGGGGATCTCGACGTAAATGAAGGCTCTTTTATCGAGTTTAGGGGCAGGTTCGGCCCCCTCTGTTTCGGCATTCATAACGAGAAAGTAATAAGCTGCGGCAGCGCCGCCAGCCAATAAAACAGTCGCGACAATTCCAATAAGGATGAATTTATTCACTTTCCGCACCTTTACGTTTTATATCGGCATAGCAACTGCTAGGTCAAGTTTTGATTCAAAGCAATCGTGCAGTTCACGCGTCCAAAAACGCCTTAACCGTGCTTCGTCTCTGCTAGGACGCACAGCGATGAATTATTTTGAGCCAATTGCCTCAAAATGGCGCTCAAAGCGCTTGGCAATCTGCGTTACGTTTTGTAACCGCCGGATTGACCTTTCGATACAAAATGTGTGAGTAACCTTGCCATTATGCCTCTTAATGTTCAAGGCGTGACAGTTGGAATAGCGCCAAAAAGTGCTTTTTACTGCACTTTTTAACTCAATTCTAGCTGGGGAGTAGCAGTTTTTCTAAATATCGTCTTCTCGCCAGCGTCAGTGTCCGTGCTGCTTCAGCGCAGGGATTCGATGCATAAACGGGTGTGCAACCTCGCGTTTTACAGGTTCTCTATGTAATCGTCTGAGATCGACTGGTCGATGGCTTCTGCCATTGCAGCGTCCCCGCCATTAGCTTGCGCTAGCATCTTGCCAAAAGATACCTGACCAGGCGCATCCCATGCGCTCATGTCCCAGAGCTTGGATCGAATGAGCGCTTTACCGCAATGAAAAAAACATTCTTCGATGCTGACTTCGGTTAGAAGGACTGCAGGACGGCCGTAGGCCGAAAAAGTTGCCAGCGCAGCAGGGTCGGCCGTAAGCCTTGCTTTGCCGTTGATGCGCAGCGTTTCGCGGGTGTTGGGTACTAGAAAGATCAGTCCCACACGCCCGGTTTTCAACACATTGAGATGACCGTCAGCGAGTTTGTTGCCACGCCGATCCGGGATAATGAGCGTTTGGGCGTCCGGCGCTCGGACGAAGCCTGGGGCATCTCCTTTTGGAGAGGCATCCAGTTGCAGGTCCTCCGCTACCGTTGTCATGATCAAAAAAGGAGACCGTGCAAGAAAAGCCATTGCCTCATCAGTGAGATGATCGGTTTTCTTTGTTGCGGTGATGCTGTGAGGCGCTCCAATGATGGATCGAAGATGTTGCTCGCTGGTAATGTTCACAGAGGTCTCCAGTGTTAAAGATGGTTCAAGGCAGGTGCTCGCCATACCGTATCACAGGTAAAAAATTCGAGTGGTTAGGGGGCAGAGGGTGACACAGATCGGTGCCATCCGTCAGTCAGCATTTTAAATTGAAGACAAGCAAACGAGAGCAATATGAGCAGCATACCCAGATTGACTAAGGGGCCGGTTTTAAAGTTCGCAGCATAAAGACCGAAGGTTAAAATGAGCCCAATGATCGCGAGAGCGGGTACAAAATCTGACAAAGTTGCGGGGGAAATTGTCGCAAAAAATGCTGCATTATTACCATCGAGGCGAGCTTTTCGCAGCGTGGTTTGCGCAATCCAGATCATCGCCCCAAAAAGCGCGCCCATTAGAATAAACCAGAATCCAATCGCTGTGGTGGTTAGCGCCTGGATCACTAAAAGCTGAATCAATCCAACCCAAAAGGGTAAAATAAATTCATAAATGGTTGGAAGCCACCGAAAGCGGGTGACATTCACAGCGTAAACTAGCCAAACTAAAATGACTGCGATGAAGGTTGTAAAGATTTGAGTCCACGTCGTCAGAGTCTGCCAATTCAGTGCGTAAAGTACATCGCTATGTAAGACGTGGGTCCAAAGCTGTTCGAGTGCAAGCGCTTGAATGATGCCAAGAAGGGTTAGAACCACGGCTGGAACATTGGATCGT
>JABGWC010000147.1 GCA_018645765.1 Gammaproteobacteria bacterium
AGGCCATCAGCACCGAAATTAATACGTCCGAGGCTTAGCGCTCAGTCTTGACTCATTCAGTGAGGGTTGCGTCGGTCCCTGGGATCCTGCGCCTGTTCGGTAAGCGGCTTTAGGTGGCCAGCATGACCGCCCTGGCTCTGAGACTCAAAACTTATCGTTTGAAACTGATCATTGTGTTCGATCCGCCATTACCGTGTTTCATCACACGCAGGGTGCGACGTCGATTGCGCTCGGATCGCGATCTGGCAATAACCCAGTTCTGCTCGGCGCTTAATCTAGATCCAAGCCATCCAGCTGACCGTCGTCTCGCCATGCGCGTAGTAACTTCATGTAAGCGCCAACGCCTTTGCTGTAGGTCTCTCGCCGTACATTGCGGTAACGTTTTGCCGTGCCTTCTTGATTGTAATAGCCTGGGGTGCACGTGTCTGGTGAACCGCCCAGCACGAACCCTCCACCCTTGGTCTCAAGCTGATCGGCTATCCAGCGCTCCTCGGCATCAAGCGAAACGTTGGCTGACCGGATACCGCGGCGGCTCAACTCGCCGATCGTGTAGGCCACGTGCCCAGCTTGAACATCAATGCCGTGGGCATAGTTCGCGCCCAGCTGGAACACAAAACCACCCCCGCACAGAAATAGGTTCGGGAAGCCGCTGACCATCAGGCCATGCATGCTGCGCATGCCGGCTTCCCAATGCTCGTAGATCGACTGCCCGGCAACGCCGAAAATTGGAATGCCGAGGCGGCGCTCATAACTTGAAGTAATCTCGAAGCCGGAAGCATAGATTATGCAGTCAACGGGGTATTCCTGACCGTTGGCGATGATGCCGGTTTCGGTGATGGCCTCAACGCCTTGGCTCGCGCTAACGTCGACTAACTCGACGTTTGGCCGATTGAACGTGTCGAGATAAAAGTCATTAAACGTCGGCCGCTTACAGAACTGGTTGTAATAAGCCTTGAGCTTCTCGGCAACCTCAGAATCTTTAACCGTTTCGTCGACCAGTCCCCGGATGGTCTCCATCGTTTTGAAATCCGCGATCTGCGCCAGACCCGATATCCTTTCTTCGCTCTGGGCGACCAATTCCTTGAGGTTCCGGGTTAGACGCGTCCAACCATCATCGACGAAAGCAGGATCGATCGGTCCGCCTAAAAAGGCCTCGCCGAATTTCTTTTGTCGATCTCGCTGCCAACCTGGCTCGAGACTCTCGGCCCAAAGGGGGTCGGTCTCGGCATTGTTGCGTACATCAACGGACGAGGGTGTGCGCTGAAACACATAGAGTTGCTTTGCGCTCTCGCCCAATGCGGGCACGCACTGCACGGCCGTTGCCCCCGTGCCAATAATCGCGACGGTTTTATCGGCAAGTCCTGTTAGATTGCCAGTTGGGCCGCCGCCCGTGTAGTCGTAATCCCAACGACAGGTGTGAAAGGAATGGCCTTTAAACTGCTCAACGCCTGGGATCCCCGGCAAACGCGGCCGATTGGCCGGCCCGGTGCCCAGGCAGATATGGCGTGCGCGCATGGCATCCCCCCGGTTGGTTGTCACGAGCCACAGGGACTCGTCCTCGAGCCAGCGCAACTCGGTCACCCAGGTTTGAAACACCGCGTCTTTATAAAGATCGAAATGCTTGCCTATTCTTTGGGCATGCTCGTAAATCTCAGAGGCATAAGAATAGCGAAGTTTCGGTATGTAGCCGGTTTCCTCCAGAAGCGGCAGGTAACTATAGGATTCGATGTCGCATTGTGCCCCGGGATAACGGTTCCAGTACCAAGTACCACCAAAATCACTGCCGCTCTCAACAATGCGGACGTCGCGAATGCCGGCCTGACTTAACCTTGCAGCGGTCAGCATACCGACCCAGCCACCGCCGATCACAATAACTTCGCGTTGGTCTTTTAAGGGCGCCCGTTCGAGTGTTTCGCTGTAAGGGTCTTCTTCTAAATATTTGTTGGCGAAGGGTGAATCGTGGGAAAGCTGTACAAACTGCGTTTCGGCATCGGGTCGGATGCGTTTCTCGCGTTCTTCGGCGTAGCGTTGAGCAAGGACGTCCGGGTCAAACCCGAGCGACTCGTTGGAGAGGATATCGTTTGTTTTAGTCATCTTAAAATCTTCCCGGTGATTACCCTGTAAACCATACCGCATCGCCAGTAATACTGACCAGTGCGTAGGTCCTGCGGGCCTACTGTAAGACCCGACTCGTCCAATACGAATGCCGCCAGATTCTCTATGCTGAGGTTCATCGCGAGCGCTGAGTGCTGCGCTGGCAAAGACATACTGGCGGTTGACTACTTTTCGCTGGAGGCCACGAAATACCGCTGCAGATTTCCTTGCTGATTTTAGATTACCCCTAGCACCGGCAACGTTTCCTGAACGATGCGTCGACGCAATTATGGGGTAAATAGGGCAGAAAAGACGCATCATCCCGGGAGGTTCCTACGCTGCACCGACCGTTTATGATGATTTCGACCGCGCTGGTGTGATCGGGATGCGCCCGCTAAAACGGGATACAACTATCTGATTTTTTGGATGGCCCCTAGTGTGTTGCCGCAAAATGGGGCATGGCGTCGCGGCGTCCTCTGGTAATCAACGAGAGGGGTCTTGTGTGCCAGGGAAGCTTTGGTGAGTTGGTATTTGTCGAAGGCTCGTGCTGTCTTCGTGGTTTAATGATAGATGAATTGTTATCGAGAGGGCTGACTTGTCAATTGGTTTCGCTGAGACGAACAAGCGCGTAACGCGGGTTGAGGCGCTGATGGAGAATGAGATGTAATGTAGTCACTGAGAAGTCAGGCAAAATGTGTAGGGAAATCATTTGGATATCACGCAGTATCACCCAGTTGTAATTGAAGGGATGGGCGGTTACGACAAGCGCGACCCGCACCCCGTTGCGCGGCAGGTCTCGAAACAGCTTTTGAGGCATTGGTACAAAAAGCCGCCAGATAAACCCTTGCTGGTTTTGACTCAGGGTGATCCTCCTGAGCCATCGGGGATCGCCGCAATAACACCGTTAGTCGCGTTGCATCTTGGCGTTCAGCGTGGTCTCGTTTATCTTGATGAGCACATTTCAGACAATCACGGCGCGCATGCAGACCGTGACGGGGTCATGATGGAAATGAAGTACTCTGACCTAGTTGCTGAATTGACCAAGGCCGTGCCCGGGTGCATGGGCTTGCTTGAGTCCGAAATTGATCAACAGATACTGACAAAAAATGATCACCGAGCCCGTTTGGGTAAGGCCCCGCTTAAGGATTATTTTCGCGATTTTGCCTTGCTGCAGGAGGTTACAAAAGCATTCTGCTCGCAGCGATGCGCTGGTGTCACGATCATCCACACCTCAACCAACATCTCTGCGTTCTCGGTCACCAGTTTTTATACCGTCGGTGTCGCGCTTGGCCTGGTGGATCTCGTTAACATGGTGGCTTATTCCGAGCGTTAAAGCGGGTCACAAGCTTGAACGTCGCTTAAAACGCTAGCGATGTTCATTGCGAGTGTGAGCGGGCTCGTTGAATTCGGACGTTACCCTTACGAACATGGTTCTGAAAAAAGCGACAGAACTTTGGGTTAAATACAAAAGTAGGCAGACGGTGTAGCAAAAGGATCGATCTTCGATCCAGTCAATAATCATGAAGCCTGAAAGTATGACAACGAGCGATAAAATGCCTGTTTGAAATACAAAAATATGAAAGGGAAAGAACGCGCCGTAGCCCTTGGCGCGCAGGGACAACATCCTCCGAGGAAAAATCCACAGACCCCAAAAGGCATAAATGGCCAGCGACCAGGTGACAATTCGCCACGCGTGATGACTGTTCTCAAGGTCAAATGCAGCAAAAGGCAGTAACGCGCCAAATAGTGCGCCGAACCCAGAAAAACTCAATAACCGAATTCTAAAATCATCCGGTTCACTCAGGCCCGCTGGGGACCGATTTAGTCCGATCAGAATTGCGGAAAATCCCACAATGCCTAATGCAACTTCAGCGATTAAGCTCAATGCTTCAAAGTTAGGTGCCATTTTTCCGACCTTAAATGAATTGGTTGCAAGCCTCATGCGTTATGCGGGCGTTGCTTGAAGCCCTACCATTGTCGATATTGAGAAACCTTGCGCTGGTTGGATTATGGCCTTCAAGGGCAGAATACCGTGCGCGATCACCGTGTGGTCGTAAAACGCTGTTCTTTCGAGTCGAGGCTATAAATCTGATTGTTTCCAACGCTGGTGTCTTCCACATTACTCTGTATGTCGTGGAGCGTGAACCCACACACCAAAATTTCTGACGCAGCTGACAGGGAGGCGTCTCGCGCCCGATGCAACGTAAAACAGCCGGTAACGGGCCCAGCGTCCAGCATTCGATAGGCGCCTTAACTTGGTTGCTTGAAGCCCCTTGGTTGAACCGCCAAGTCCTATTCGGACTCTGGGGCCCAGGGCCCAGTTAGGAACGGTCTTGGCCTCAAGGGACAGAAAAGTTAGGTTGAATCAATTTCAGTAGCCTTGGCTTTGAATTTAGAAATGACCCCGGATTCTTGCGCGCCCCAAAAACCTGTCGTGCCCGATGCAATTTGTCCGGTCAGTTCACGACGAAGCTTCAGCAACCCTGATCCGCTTGCGCTGGGGGCCAAAGGGCGTGTTTAAGGCAGTATCGTTCGGACGGGTGTGTTAGGCCCTACAAAGGCGTCGCGCCAATAACGAAGGGGTCTGACCCAAGCATAATGTTTGGATGACCCACGGTTATCATTGGCTGGCAACATTTGACCTGAGCTGAATCAGCAAACTCAATAGGTCACAGCAACATCGATTGTTCGGTTCTCAGTAGCGCAAGGTCGGCTGTGCTGTTACCGGAGCGACTGCCGAAATTCAGGTTGGCCCGTTACTCGGCCCAAAGTATCCCTGAATCTAAACTTTCTCGATTAACGCGCGTCGCGCCAAGGATTCGTCCTTGATGGGTTTGAAAGGTTGCCCGATCGCCCGGTAAAAGGCCGCTGACGCCATGGCCATTAATCGCAATCAAATTGTCGCTCACAACCCCGCTGCATAAACACAAATCGCGAGACGCGTCCGTAAAATCACCAGCGTCGTAGAATGCGCATTCGGTGGCCCTGGTCTACATTACGGTGGCTTGCCCGATGGTGCCAAACGCAGGCGCGGCAAGTTTTGATTTCGGGCATCCTGAAATCGTGAAAGCGTTACCGGGTAAAGAGGCCATAGAGGAGTACTTGGAACGCAATCAGAATGGTTGCCCAGAGGCGAATATCACGCCAGCGGGATTGATCCGGCGCATCCTCGTAAACAATGTTTCGAGGGACCAACCAAACCAGAACCAAAAGACACACAAAGCCCATAATTGATAGGTAGTTTGCCCACGATAAAGGCAAATGACTCAGATCCATCAGTTGCGCCTCCAGAGAACATAGGTGAGTTTTG
>JABGWC010000295.1 GCA_018645765.1 Gammaproteobacteria bacterium
ATAGAGGGTCTGCCGGGGGCACAGGTATCGGACGCGACCGCGGTTGCGCAAACCCCGTTGAGCGCGGCTGGTAAGCAGCAACTGTTGCGTGTTCTCAAGGGCGGCTTGCACAAACTGCCCGTTCCAGAAGCGGAATGGGAAACCTATAGCCAAACCCACGCGTACTTCGACTACCTCAAAAACACCCTTGGGGTTACGGACCCGCAGGTCCTGCACATGGCGCGCAACTCGGGCTTGGACTGGTCGAATTCGGGTACCGAACTGCTGACCATTGCAGAGGCCAAAGAATGCGGCGCACTGGGCTTTGCCCCGGTGCCGGTTTATGACGAAAACAACCCTTACATCTATCACTTCCCGGATGGCAACGCCGGTGTGGCGCGCGCGCTGGTTAAGAAGCTGATTCCGCAAGTTGCGGCCGGCGACACTGCCGACGCGCTGGTCACGGCCCGTTTTGATTACAGCCAGCTAGACCGTGCAAGCAACCCGGTTCGGATTCGACTGAACAGTACGGCTGTAGACGTACACCACGTGGGCGACCCGAGCCATAGTCAAGCTGTCACAATTGAATACATCCAAAATACTCAGGCTCATCGAGTCTCGGCAAAAAACGTCATCATGGCCTGCTACAACATGATGATTCCGCACATTGTGTCGGACTTACCGAGTCATCAAGCCGAAGCCCTTGGCCAACAACTGAAAAGTCCGCTCATTTACACAACGGTTGGACTGCGGCATTGGCGGGCGTTTAAAGAGCAAGGCATTGGTATGGCCATGTGTCCGGGCAATCGGCATCAAGCGGTGCTCATGGATTTTCCTGTCAGCCTTGGCGGCTATCAGTACACGCAATCACCGGATGACCCTTGCATCATTCAGATGATCAGCTGCCCGTATGGCGAAACGCTTGGCGAATCTGCAGCCGAGCAGTATAAACAAGCGCGTTACACTATGCTGGGACGCGACTTCTCAGATTACGAAGCCGATATCAGAACGCATCTCACCGGCCTATTAGGCGCCAAACAATTTGATTTTGACCGAGACGTGGCAGGCATCACGGTCAATCGTTGGGCCCACGGCTATGCCGTCGCGGGCCCTGGCGACAGCGCAGCAGTCGGCCGTCAGCCTTTCGGCCGTATTACGATCGCGAACTCGGATTCAGCGCCTGCGGCGGATGCCATCGAAGCCATGATGATGGGGCATCGGGCTGTGGGCGAGTTGCGCTGAGCACGCCGTAACGACAAGGCGCTTGATCATCGGGCTAATCAATGATGCTTTGAGTGTCCCGCAGGCGGCCAGCACCTTTTGAACCCGCATGTTTGGGACAGACGGCGCGCCTAACATCCACGATCGATGCGAATCAGTAGCAGACCCTGCCACAGCAGAATTTAGCACGATGCAGCCCGGTTTAAACGCGCAATCAACCGAGCTTCACCGCCTTTCGGTGGTAATCTCGGCCGCTATGGGTGGCCGTCCCAGCCCAGTGTCTGCGCGACTAAACTTTGGATATAAGCCTGATCGACCGTTTCAAAACGGATCAGCACCTTGTACCAAACCGCGCCGTAGAGGGCGTCGATCGCAAGGTCAATCTCAAAATCTACCGGAAACACCTGCGCTACCCGTGCTTGCTGGAACGCATCTACGATCAATTTAATGCGGGGTGCATAGACCGCCTCCGCCATACGCTGATACAACTGAGGGTCGCGATGGGCCTCCGCTAAAATACAAATCGCCGCTTGTCGACAGTCTGTGCGGCTGATCTGCTCGCCGAAGGCCAGCAACGACGATGCGAGGTAGTCGCGCAACGGCATGTTGCCTTCATAGGGCGCAAGTGGCGGTAACAATCGATCCCGCCAAACTTCGAGCACCAAATCTGCTCGCGACGGCCACCAACGATAAATTGTCTGCTTACCCACCTTCGCTTGGCTTGCAACTTTTTCTATCGAGAAGTCGACATAACCCGATGAGCCCAGCAACTCGATCGTTGCGTCAAGGATGGCTTTGTGCGAGTGCGCATTGCGGCGCTTACCTTCGGCTTTGGGCGGATTCAAAGCTTTTCCATCTGTTTGGTTGATCATCCGCTCTGGCCTTTTTCCATCACTACACACTTTTTCACGTCCCGACCCACTTCCCTGAATCCCTGAGCATCTCTGCGCATCGCTGCAAGACGCTGCCTGCTTTGGCCCGGCGCCTTGTTTCAAATCAGTCTTGCGTTCCTCGCCTCATAAAAGATCAAAGCTATGAGTCCATGCGTTGCATGATACCGAGTCTTTAAACGCTTGACTGACGCCAAATCACTCTTGATATTGGTAATCATAGATCACACCGCGCGCAACATAGGGCATTGTGACCTCGCTCGAGATCTTCTTGTGGTAAGGGTCTGCACCATAGGCTTGGAGCGCTGCGGCGTCTTCAAAAATCATCGTAAAGGCGATGCTAAAACTGTCATCGACGATGGCGCGATCACTCATTACAGGCTTGCCGACCAGCACCTCCTGCACCATCGGCAGCGCGGCCATACTCTTGATTGAGCGGATAATTTCATCCGCCTGACTCGCCGACACATCTGGCTTCAACCAAAAAACCACCGAATGATAAATGGGTGACGCCGCCGCGTGCAGCGGCAACATCACGATGGAGGACAATATAAATGAACAAATGGTGCGTTGCATCCGTGTTCCAAGCTGCTTTGCCATCATCGCGAACCTCTTTTGTTTAGGACTTGATCAAGATTCTATTTAATTTACAGGCGCCTGCCGCTCGCCGCGGAGTCCTGCGGTTATATCGGCTGGCGAAATCGGTAATTTTAGGGCCCGAAAACCCGTCGCATTGCGAATCGCATTTGCAATCGCCGGTGGACCTGCGATCAAGG